>CALGOE010000183.1 GCA_937958145.1 uncultured Desulfobacca sp. | reverse complement strand
CTTATAAGCCTTATGGTCCATATATGATTTTCCGGATGAGAACTAGTTAATCTATCAAGGTAGAGGCAAATGGTCGTTCTTGGTCCTTTAGAGCGGCGGGCGCTCTTGGCGGGCTAATTTGCGTTCATAGGCCGCCTCGATCTTGGCCAGGATCTCCTCTAACGGGCAGGGTTTCAAGAGGAATTCAAAGCCGCCCAAGCGGATGATCTCGGCGGCGGTGTCCACCGAGGCATGGCCGGTGAGGACGATGACCTCGGTTTCGGGATAGTCTTTCTTCAGGGCCGCCAAGGTTTCCAGGCCGCTCAGACCCGGCATGCGCATATCCAAAATCATGACATCGTAGGGCTGGTTGGCCAACTCGGCCAGGGCCTCGTCACCGCTGCCGACGGCAGTGACGGTCAGGCCGTGGGCAGAGAGCATTTTTTTGAGGTTCTGGCGGAAGCGTTCTTCGTCATCCACCAGCAGGACGGCAGGTCCAGTGGGCATAGTCAAATCTCCTGATGTGTCAGGGTGATGGGCAGCTTAATGGTAAAAGTGGAGCCTTGTCCGACCTCGCTGGCCACCGTGATGGCGCCCCCCAGGCGTTCGATAATCCCATGACAGATGGACAGTCCCAAGCCGGTGCCCTGGCCCGAAGGTTTGGTAGTGAAGAAGGGATCAAAGATCCGGGGCAGGTGTTCTTTGGGGATGCCACAGCCGGTGTCACGGATTTCCAGGCCGATCTGATCGGCCCCCAAAACCTGCGTACGGATGGTGATGGTGCCCTCCCGACCGATGGCCTGCAGAGCGTTATTGAGCAGATTGAGGACGACCTGGCGCAGGAGGGGGGCGTCGCTGGAGAGGGAGGGCAGGTCTGGGGCCAGATCGGTGACGATCTGAATATGGCGCTGCTCCGCCTCTTTGGCCACCAGCCGCACCATGTCCCCGACCAGGCGGTTGAGGTTGAGGGCCTGGGCGACCGGTTTCTGGCGCCGGGCAAAATTCAGGAGGTTGGCGGTAATTTCCCGGCTGCGGTCCACCTGTTTGAGGATCTGGCGCAGACCGGTGATTGCTTCGGTCATGTCCAGAGGGTCGGACTGCCGACATAAAAAAAGCAGCCACTCGGCCTCCTGCCGGATGATGGCCAAGGGGTTATTGATCTCATGGGCCAGTCCGGCGGCCAACTCCCCCACAGCCGCCAGTTTCTGGGATTGCAGCAACTGCTCGTCAACACAATATTTTTCCTGTTGCGCGGCACGCAGTTGCCTGTCCAGCCGGTGGACCGTCAGGCCGGAGAGGGCTGCCAACCCTGCTGTAGCCAGCCCCAGCAGTGGGTTGACATACACCCCCAGCAGGATGGCCAGCAGGGCGAGCAAGCCGCTGCTGCCATAGATGGCCGGATAACGCCACAATTGTGGCCAAGGTTCCTGGTCTGAGGGAGGGTTATTTCCTGCCATGGCCGGCTTGGGTCTCGGGTTCGCCGCTAAAGATTCTGGCGACCGTATTCCAGTTGCAACATCCTCCGTTCGTAGGCCTGGCGGAGTTTGTCCATAAGATCATCCAGGGCCACCGGCTTCATGACATAGTCAAAGGCGCCCAACTGCATGCCCTGGATGCCCGATTCCACCGAGGCATGACCGGTGAGCATGATGACCTCCACCAGGGGTTTTTTCTGTTTGATGGCCCGTAAGGTCTCGATCCCATCCATGCCGGGCATCTTGACGTCCAGGACCACGACGTCAAAGTCCTGATTATCCAGCATTTCTAGGGCTTGCAGGCCGCTGTTGGCCCCGGCCACTTCAACTTTCCGGGCCCGGAGGCGTTTCATGATGGCCTCCCGGAAATCATCTTCATCGTCGACGATCAGAATCCGAAATGTCTCCATATATCGCTCCTTTCAGATATTCTCAGTGGATTTCGCCAAGATGCCGCTATGATCCTCCGGCGCGGTTATTTTATGGGCAGGGCGATGGTAAATGTCGTGCCGTGGCCCACTTCGCTGTCCACGGTCATGGTGCCGCCCAGTTTTTCGACGATGCTGTGGGAGATGGACAGGCCCAGGCCGGTACCCTTTCCCACTTCTTTGGTGGTAAAAAAAGGATCAAATATTTTTGGCAGCAGTTCTCTGGAGATCCCCGGTCCGGTATCGGAGATCTGCACCACCAATTGTTCGTTATCGGCATCTTGGAAGGTTTTCAGGGTGATGGTGCCGTCCTTGCCGATGGCATCGATGGCGTTATTGAGGATATTAAGGAAGACCTGCTGCAGTTGGCTGGGATCGCTGGCAGTGGTGGGTAAATCCTCGGCCAGTTTTTTCTCAATGGCAATATTGCGATAACGGGCTTCGTTTTCCAAAAACCCGACGCATTCCTCCAGGACCGCATTGACCATGACCTTTTCCATGGTCGGTTCCATGCGACGGGCAAAACCCAACAGACGGTGCGTGACCTTTTTTACCCGGTTGGCGTGGTATTCGATCTTTTTGATGGACTCCTGGAATTCCTGGAGATGGGGGCTGGCCTTGACGTCTTCTTCCTGCAGGAGGTCCTTCATCCAGCCGGCCTCTTCGCTGATGACCGCCAGTGGGTTATTGATTTCGTGGGCCACACCGGCCGCCAATTTGCCCAAAGCGGCCATTTTGCTCTCGTGGAGCATAACCTCATCACTTTTGGCCTTTTCCAGGTCGCTGAGGATCAGGCGCTCCAGGACTTTTTTGGTGGTATAGACCGAACCGATAATAATCAGGCTCAGTCCCAGGAGGGAGAGCAATCCCAGCAAATATTTGGTGCGCAGCAACGGTGCCAGGGGTTCCCGGGGATCTTCCCGGATCACCAGGACCCAGCGTTTGGTCTTGATTTGGACGGCCGCAAACAGGGCGGGATCGGCCCCAGTGGTGATCTCTTCCATGCGCAGCCCCACGGTGGCGGAAAAATCCGGGCCGGGCGGCTCTTCCAGGAGATTGCCGCCAAAGCGGGGTTTGGTCTGCAATAAATTGTTGCGGTTGACCAGGTAAGCGTCGCCGCTTCTGCCGATATGGGCTGCCTGGACAATATTTTCCAGGACATTGGAATCAATGGTGGCGCGCAAAATCCAGCTTCGGTTTTTCTCCCGCACCAAGACGGCGATAATAAAATGGGGAACTTTGCGAAAACCCAAGTAGACATCACTGATGTAAACGCCGGAGTTCAGGACCGCGTCGAACCAGGGTTCGTTCCGGTAATTAACTCCCTTTAAGATGCTGTAGTAGGGACCCACATAGGCCAAATGGTCACCCTTGTCGTCGATGACGCCGATATCGATGTACGACCGGGACGCGGCCTGCACCACATTAAAGACCCGGTTGAGATAATCCTCGTTGGATAACTGGGCCAGGGAATTGGTGTTGGCCAGCGTCACCAATTGGGCGATGCGCTCTTCCAGAAACAGGTCCAGGGCCCCTTGGCGGTTGATGGCCAGAGTCCGGATAGCTTCCAGGACTTTAGTGGTATAGGCATCACTAAAATGGAAATAGAGCACCAGGACCAGGAGGATAAGAGGAATGATAGAGAAAAGGATTTTGGTCAGCGTAATCTGCCACCAGAACTGCCGGTACTTTTCATCCACCATCAAAAATTTCCTCCAGGACGGGAGGGTTGGATAGGATGGCTGGCGGCCACTGTCTGCTGGACGATCGTCTGTCATTTTTATAGGCCTCGCGACAAAAGGCAGTGGTAAGGGATCGTTGCACCACGGCGGGGATAAGGGCTAAAATCCGAGGAGTCTCCCTCGATGCTTAATTTTTCTGCCCTTCGTCTCCCACGAGGGATTCCCGATCCGAAGGCCGGACCGGTTCTGGTTCGCTGCGAGACATGGCCGCCTGGTCCAGCCGATAATTGCCGGCCAAGAAATTTTGCACCACCAACTCGACGCTGTATTCACTATTCATGAGCATATCCATCTGCCGGGTAAAAAGGAGTAATTTGCCGATCATCTCTAATTTTTCGGCGATGACCGGACAAGGGTATTTGAGGAAACGGGCGTTCACCTGATCGCCCTTGACGGCCACGGCAAAGTCATAATGCTCCAGGACCCTGGCGATGGCCCTGACCCGGCGGTTGCGGCGGACATCGTCGGCGGCGCCGCCCTTAAAAGAGAAGGTAATATAATTATTATTAATGGTTTGGCCGCAATAGGCGTCCAGGACACTGTAATGGTAGCCCACCCGCGAGCTGAAATTGAGGTATTTGGCCGAAATGACCGCATAGCTGCGGTCGCCGAAGCGTTCGCCCACCGGCGACAACATCTGCTCCCGCATAACGGCCAGGAGGCCGGAAACGTGAATGGGGCGGGGTTCAAAACCCTGCAGATCGGGATGGAGCATCCCCCGCAGCAGGGCCTGGAAGGGGACGGAGGTGATATCGTCCACGGTAACGATGGTCGTGCGCTTCGATTGGGGCTGCAAGCCCTCGCCCAGATCCACGATGTAGAGGTCCAGGGGGAGGGGAGCGGTCAACTTGACGGCGCCGCCCTTGTCATAAGAGATCAGGTCGCTTACCTGAAACATCACTCTGTACGATTGTTCGTGGACAAAACGGGAGATGTCGTGCAGGGTGCGGCAGTTTTCGGGGCTGAAGCTGGGCGCCTGCGGGTCGACGAGGTTGAGGGGGATGATATGGTCGGCCACGGCGCGCAGGGTCTGATAGACCGGCGTGCCCTGCATGTGGGTTTCCCGGGGTTGCTGCAGGTCCAGCAGTTCTCGGACCCGTCCCTGATAAACCCGGCCGGAGTAGGCATCCACGGTGATTTCCACTCCCGGTGGGATGGCGTCGCTGGCACCCTCGGCCCCGAGGATGGTGGGGACCCCGAATTCCCTGGTCAAGGCAGCCATGTGCCCGCTGACACTGCCATGGTCGGCGACTATACCCGCAGCCCGCCCCATGACAATGACGAATTGCGGGGAAGAATGATTGGCAACGAGGACCGCGCCGTCGGGAAAATCTTTCAGGTCCGCCAGATCCCGGACATGATAGGCCGGGCCGCAGCCGACCCCGGCACAGGCAATAGCCCCGCCCGCCACCAAGAGGGGGTAGCCGGGGATCAGAGGGATTGCCTGGGCATCAGCTGCGGTGGGCGGTTTAAGGCGCAGGGGCCGGGCCTGCAAGATCAAGAGCCGATCATCCTGATCCAGGGCCCATTCGATATCCTGGGGGACGCCGTAATGTTTTTCCAACTTCAGGGCATAGGATGCCAGGGTTTGCATCTGCGCCGGCGTGAGACAGGGTGCCTCCTGTTGCTCAATGGGCACCGGCCGCTCTTCCACCCCGCCGCTGGGCTTATTGACCAGTTGCACCGGTTTGGGGGTAATGTGGGTGGCAAGGATAGTGAAATTGGCATCTTTGGCGACGATATAGGTATCCGGGGTCAGGATCCCCTCGACGACGTATGGACCCAACCCCCAGACGGCGTTAATCAGAACGTTGTCCTCCAGGATGCGGACCGGATGCCGGGAATACATGACGCCGCTGGCCTTGGCCTCGACCATCTGCAGGCAGGCCACGCTCATGGCGGTGTCCTCATCCCGGATGCCTTTGACCAGACGATAGGAGATGGCCTGGGGGGTGTAGAGGCTGGCGATGATGGTTTTGTAGGTTGCCAGCAGATTCTCCGAGGTGACGTTCAGGACCGTCAGATATTGCCCGGCAAAAGATAATTCACTGTCTTCGCCGATGGCGCTGCTGCGCAACGAGACCCGTAAATCGGCAGCACAGCCGAGCTGGCGGGCCATATCATGATAGCTCTCTAAAATGGCCTCGGCCAATGCCTCCGGCACGGCGGCCGCCGTGATGATTGCCTGAATTTCTTCACTGGCCTCCCGGATGCTCTCTACGTCATTGATATCGATCGCTAATTTTCTTTTATTGATTTCCTCCACCAGATCATTATGGGCCAGAAAGGCATCATAGGCATTGGTGGTGATGGCAAAACCCAGAGGTACGGGTAACTGCAGGCGGTTTTGGGCTTCCCCCAGATGGGCGCTTTTGCCGCCGACGACATCTACCATTTCCTTTAAGATGGCGGTATAGGGTATGACCAGGGCGGCGGCGGTGGCTTCTCTTCTGGCCTCGAGTTCAGCCTTGATTTTCTGATGGATCTCCTCGAGGACCGGATAGAGTTGGCCAAAACGGTGGCCGGAGAGGACGTCGAGGCTCTTGACCATGCGGAAGGCGTGAAAGACGGCCCGGGTGGCATTGGCGCGGATGTACGACATGCCGAACAGTTGGTGGCCTTTGAGCTTCTCCTCCATGTCGGTAATGATGTCCAGCAATTGGGTATTGGAATTGAGCAGCTCCTTGAAGAGGCCGTATTTAAAGCGGAAGACCCCGCCGATATCCTCCTCGGCTGCGTCCTTTTTCATTAAAGAGCGCCACAGTGTCTTGAGATTGCCTAGGATAGTGCCCACAGCCGCCTTCTTTGTTGGATAGGACTTAAAAAACCGGCAAGAAGCCTCTTGGTGAGGAATATATCATAAATCGTACCATTTCGGAATGATGATCCTGGAAGCTAATCTCTTGAGAATTTTGGGATATTGACTAGGGCTCTCCATCGCCCCTACCGGCCGGACGGCCACTCTCGGATTCCTCTTTACACCTTGTAAAAATTCTTGACAAACAGTGTCTTTCCGGGCGATCTCCTGTCGCCTGATTTCTTCGTATTTTCTCATTGTTTGGTTGTGCTGCCTTCTTTTCTCTTTTGGCACAGGTATTGCTCTATCCTGGAAGTCAGAAGTCATCATTTTGTTTAACAACCGCGTCCGCAGGTTGGGAAAAATTTTAGCAAGGAGGGTTGATCATGAAAGTGTTAATTCCCATCGACGGCTCCGAGCATAGCCGCAAGGCTCTGCAACGGGGTCTGGAGATGGCGGAGAAACAGGGGGCCCAGGTCAGCATCATGACGGTGGCTCCCGCCGCCGGCATGATTCCGGACGAAATGCGCAATATTCAGGACAAGCTGAATGCAGAATACCGAAGCTGGCTGGACGAGGCCAAGGCCATGTTCGCAGCCAAGGGGATTGAGGTGGAAACCATCTTCGAGATCGGCTTGGTGCCGGCCAACAACATCATCCGGCTGGCCGAGGAGGGTAAGTTCGATCGAATTATCATGGGGGCCACCGGTCAGAGCGGCCTGGCCCGGATTCTCTTGGGGAGCACCGCCGGCAAGGTGGTGGCCAATGCCCCCTGCGAAGTGACCTTAGTGCGATGAGACCATAAGGAGGAGAACAATTATGATACGAGCCTTGAAGAATATTATCAGCCTGGGCTTTATGGCTGTCCTGCTGGCACCCAGTCTGGCCCTGGCAGCCGGCGAGAAGGCGGCGCCGTTAGTCGTCGTGGCCGATACCCGGAAATTCACCGGTTGGGAGGCGTGGTGGACCAACCTCTATAATGAAAGCCATTTCTGGTTTACCGTGGTCACCGTTATCGTTATCCCCGTTGTCGGTCTGGTGTTCGGGATTATCACCGATTTCATCATGGCCCACATCGGCATTGACCTGACGTCACGAGAACTGGCAGAACATTAATTAGCTGGAGGATACCATGGAATTTTTTTATGTTCTGATGCCCATTGCCGGTGTCAAGATTTTTTGGCCCGGTCTGATAATCCTGGGGGTCGGCGTCGGCATTATCGGTGGCTTTTTCGGGATGGGCGGCGCCTGGATGGTTACCCCCGGCCTGAATATTCTGGGTTTCCCCATGGCCTTTGCCATCGGCACCGACATCGCCCACATGGCGGGGAAATCTCTTATCTCCACCATGCGGCACGGCAAGTTCGGCAACGTCGATTATAAACTCGGCATCATCATGCTGGTGGGCACCATCGTCGGTTTCGAGGTGGGGGCCCAGATGGTCATGTGGCTGGAGCGCATCGGCTCGGTGGAGAAGGTGGTCCGCTACCTCTACTTGGTGCTGTTGGCTCTCATCGCCTGGATGGTCTTTGCCGACGTGGCCAAGAAGAAGCGCAAAGAGCGGGAAGCCCTGGCCAGAGGCGCCGAGGTGGACAAGCTGGCCACCGGCCTGGAATGGCACAAGACCTTCCACGCCATCAAGATCCCGCCCATGATGCATTTTAAAACGGCACAGATTTATTGCTCCGCCTGGCTGCCCATTATCGTCAGCTTCCTCACCGGCTGGCTGGCCGGCATCCTGGGGATTGGCGGCGGCCTGATCCGCATGCCCGCCTTGATCTACTTCATCGGCTGTCCCACGCACGTGGCTGTCGGCACCGACCTTTTTGAGGTGATGATCTCCGGCCTCTACGGCACGGCCACCTATACGTATAAAGGCCGGACCGAACTGGTGGCGGCCGTCATCATGCTGGTCGGCGCTTCCATCGGGGCCCAGATCGGCACCGTGGCCACCAAGTATATTAAAGGCTATGGCATCCGCATCGTTTTCGGCCTGGCAGTCATCGGCTGCGCCATCTCCATCGTGTTGAAGCTTATGGCCAGAGGTATGCCCGCCTATGCTGCGCTCCTGGACGGCTCTGCGACCGTGCTCATCCTGGGTCTGGTGGCTGGTATGTCCCTGTATATTTTCCTGCGCATGGTGGCCGGAGCCAGACGTGAGGTGGCCATGAAAAAGGCGCAAAAATAGTATCGCCGGGTCATGAGAAGGAGAAGAGATTATGGTGAAACGCATCATGTTGCTGAGTATGGTGGCCCTGTTGCCCCTCATCCTTATCCTGGGCTGCGGCGAATTGGGACAGGTGGATCAGGGGCGGGTCGTGGCCTATGACAAGGCAAAACGCACTGTTTTGGTGATTCAGGATGCCAAGGCTGAGCCAGGGAACCCTGACTATAACACCCTGCCGCCCCATCCCTATGTCCTGCCCACCGACCCCTTGGAGATGGGCCCGGAACCCAGAGCCGGCCTGCGCATGAAGCTGGACATGGATAAAAAGGTCATTACTATCTTTGACCCTAACACTCAGTCCTTCAAGGATATCCCCTTTCAGGTGGTGGAGGCCCGCACCAACGTGCGGCCTACTGACCCCCTGGTAGCAGGCAAAGATTTACCCATTATTGACAAGCAGGCCAAGACTGTTACCATGTACTCCGGCCGCCAGAGGCTCTATCTGGTGGCGGCCATCCCGGAGGAATATCTGGACTGGCCGCCAGAGACCTGGGAAGGCGGCGATGAAGTACGGATCTATTATAAGGAACCAGGCAAGGCCTTGCGGTTTATGAATATCACCAGAACCGATATCTTCAAGAAATAACCTGCCCATCCCGCCTGGCAGCAGGAGAAGCGTCCTTGCCGGCGCTTCTCCTGACTGGACCAAAATGATATAGTAATCCCCATCCTGACAGAACGTCGTGCCAAGGTCACAAGAATCCTGGTTTTTCCGATCCCAATGCCCAACGGCAACCAACAGAAAGGCTGGCACCAGTCCATGCAACTGCAACAAGCCCAACGATGGCGCGCCCTGATCGGCAAGTTCGGCATGCTCTGCTTCTTCCTGGTCCTGCTGGCGGTGCTGGATGGGGTGGTGGCCAAATTTTTTGAACCCACCAATGTTTTCCATGTCCTGCCCGGAGAAGAAGTGGCGGTGAACGGGCCCCTGCCCGAGGATATTAAACAGACCGAACAGCTTACCTTTCAAAGCGACGCCGCCGGCCTTACGGTTACCTTTGACACGATTCACTCCGGCTATTTTTTAGGGGGGAACATGTGGCGGGGGCGCCTGGCGGTCGGTGCCGACCTGACGCCGGGCAAATACACCGTCAGCATCCGTCCCCGGGACTATCCCCCTGAGAAGCCTGCGTACCAGCTGCGGGTGGTCGTCCATCCTGATGTTTTGAGTCAACGGAGCGGTTCCTATTCTTTCCTCAAGCGCCACACCGGCTACTCCCCCTATCTGTTTGCGGCGGCTCTGCTGCCCGGTATCGCCTTGGCCATGGGGGCGGTCCTGTTTCTCTCCAAACGCATCGACGCCCTGGAAGCTGCCCAAGGTCTGGCCGAGATTTATTATGCCAAACGCCACGAGGGGGTGTGGCGGCTGAGCTTTGGGATGGGCAGTAGACACGGGCTGGCGGTCGGCGACCGGATTACCGTCCTGGACCCCCGGGGCAAGTATATCGGCACCGGCCAGGTTACCGAGATCATGGACACCGATGCCACCGCCCTGGTGGCCGGCGAACAGCTCATCCGCCCGGGATACTTTGCCTCCCGGACCTCAACTGCGGGCACCGACCACCGCTTCCGTAAATAGTGTCCGGGAATTATAACCATCAAAAATAATTCAACAATCTGTATTTTTTGCCCGCGCGGCCAAGGAAATTTTTATACCGTCATTCCAATAATATATTGATCTCGTTAAAGATGACCAGGTCCGTAGGGGCGAGCCGGTGGCTCGCCCCTACAACGCTGCTATCTAAATTGCAGCAGTTGCCCGTCAGGTCTGGTCAGCAGGGCGAAGGGGTCAACCTTTCCGGCCGCTTCTCAAGAAATCAAGGGTTAGCCACGCGGGCTGGCCTTTTTTTGTTAGAGAATCGCTCACATGGACGCAGAAAAGCGGTAAGCCCTGACAGGGGCAAGCCTGGTGGCCCGAGAGACAAATATTCCTTGACTTATGGCCGGTTTTTATTAAATTCTTACTGTTGCTTGGTGCTTTTTCTGGCAAGCCCCTCTGCAGCGCCGATGGGCCCGGCAGAGGAAAGATAAAGGAAAATGTCGAGGTAAAGGAGAAGCCGTGTACGTCCAAAAAACCCTCACCAAGACCCCGCGGGGGGAGGCGTGGATGGAGCTGCTGGAGATGCTCAGCGGGTTGTTTCTGGCGCTCTTTATTCAGGTCCACATCCTAGCGGTGTCCAACATTCTGTTTGGGGCTGCGGCCTTTGATCAGAAGTCGCATCAGATGGATGAGTATTTCATCTCGCACATCGCCATCTTTCTGGTCTGCGTAGCCATTTTGGGGCATGGTCTGCTGGCCATGCGGAAGGCCCCCTGGCGTCTGCAGGAGGCCAAGATAGTCTGGCGCCACAGTAAGCTTTTGGGGCACAATGAGACCTGGTATTGGCTGGTCCAGATCGTCACCGGTTTGGCGGTCCTGATCCTGGCGGTCATCCATATTGCCGGGGTTCTTACCGACTGGCCCATTCAGGCGGTGAAGAGTGCGGCCCGGGTCCAATCCGGGGGATTTATTTTCTATCTGATCCTCATCGGCATTGCCCAGGTCCATGCCTTTCTGGGAATCTACCGGATCTTCATCAAGTGGGGCTGGTGGCCGCGCAAACCCATCTTTAAGTATTTAGCTTATACCGCCATTGCTTTTTCCACCTTTGGCGTTTTCACTTTATTTGTCTTTTTACTCTTTATTTCTGCGGGAGGTGCTTGATGAAGTGGCAAGATACGCATATCACCGAGGTCCTGGTCATCGGTGCCGGTCTGGCTGGTGAACGGGTCGCGGTGGAAGCCGCCTCCCACGGCCATGAATGCACGATATTGAGTCTGGTGCCGCCCCGTCGCTCCCATAGCACGGCGGCGCAGGGTGGCATGCAGGCCTCGTTGGGAAATGTGGCCATGGGGTATGGCGACAATCCCGACGTCCATTTTGAAGACACGGTAAAAGGTTCGGACTGGGGCTGCGAACAGGATGTGGCCCGGCTCTTTGTCAATCTGGCCCCCATCGCTGTGCGGCAGTTGTCTTATTGGGGCGTGCCGTGGACGCGGGTGGTGCCGGGGAAGAAGGTTTTGCCCGACGGCCGGGAGATTGAGGACCTGCCGGAAAAGGAAGGGCTCATCGCCCAACGGGCCTTTGGCGGCACGGCCAAGTGGCGGACCTGCTACGCGGCGGACGGCACCGGTCATGTGTTGCAATACTCCATGGATTCCATGGTCATTAAATTGGGCGTCACCGTGCATGATCGCATGGAGGCGGTGGCCCTGATTCACGATGGGGAACACTGCTACGGCGCCGTGGCCCGTTGCCTGCGCACCGGCACCTTCCGGGCTTATCTGGCCAAGGCCACGGTGATCGCCACCGGCGGCTATGGCCGCATCTATGGCACCTCCACCAATGCGGTCATTAACGAGGGCACGGGTATGGCCATCGCCCTGGACACCGGCGTCGTGCCCCTGGGCAACATGGAGGCGGTCCAGTTTCATCCCACCGGCATCGTCCCCACCAATATCCTGGTGACGGAAGGCTGCCGGGGTGACGGCGGTTATCTGCTGGACAAAAACCTGCACCGCTTCATGCCCGACTACGAGCCGGTGAAAAAGGAGTTGGCCAGCCGGGACGTGGTCAGCCGCCGGATGATGTATCACATCCGTCAGGGGTATGGCGTGGAAAGCCCCTATGGCCCACACCTGTGGCTGGATATCCGGCATCTGGGGACCGAACACCTTTATACCAATCTCCGGGAGGTCTGCACCATCTGCGGCAATTTCCTGGGCATCGATCCGGCCAAAGACCTGATCCCGGTGGTGCCCACGCAACATTATTCCATGGGTGGGGTGCGCACCAATATTGACGGCGACGCCTATGGCCTGAAGGGATTGTTTGCCGCCGGGGAATCGGCCTGCTGGGATCTGCATGGTTTCAACCGTTTGGGCGGCAACTCTCTGGCCGAGACGCTGGTCATGGGCATGGTGGTGGGCGCCCGGGTCGCCGATTATGTGAAAGAGGCGGTCATGGACTTTCCGCCGACTTTGGTGAGCGATGCGGTCAAGAAGCAGGAAGAGCGGGTCAAGCAATTAATGACCGCCAAAGGCACCGAGAACGTCTATGCCCTGCGCAAGCAGATGGAGGAGACCCTGCTCAATAAGGTGGGTATCTTCCGGAATGAGGCTGATCTGAAAGAGGCGGTGGCGACGTTGTCCGATCTCTATGCCCGGTCCCAGCACCTGAAGCTGCGCTCCAATGGCTTGGGGCCCAATCCGGAGGTGGCTGCGGCCCTGCGCCTCCCCGGAATGCTGCGCCTGGCCCTGTGTATTGCCACCGGGGCCCTGAACCGGCAAGAGAGCCGGGGGTCCCATTATCGGGAGGATTTCCCGAAGCGGGATGACGCCAACTGGCTGAAACGGACTCTGGCCTACTGGCGGCCGGGGGCGGATATGCCGGATCTGCAATACGAAGATATTACCATCAACGAACTGCCTCCGGGGGACCGCGGCTATGGCGAAGCCACCGGTGTAACTCAAGTAGGCGATTAGGAGGTGCCCCCCATGGCGCAACGCATTCTGACGTTCAGCATCTTTCGCTATAATCCTGCTACGCCGGAGATCAAGCCCCGGATGCAGGACTTCCAATTGGATGAAACTCCCAACATGACGGTCTTCATCGCCCTGAACCGACTGCGGGAGGAACAGGACCCGTCTTTAATGTTTGACTTCGTCTGTCGGGCGGCTATCTGCGGTTCTTGTGCCATGTTGATCAATGGCCGGCCGCAATTGGCCTGCAAGACCCTGACGGCGGAGCTGCCCGAAACCATTACTCTCATGCCCCTCCCGGTTTTTAAACTGGTGGGCGATCTGTCGGTGGACACCGGCACCTGGTTCCGCCAGATGTGCGAGACCACCGAGGCCTGGATTCACACCGATGTGAAGTTCAACCCCAAGGCCGAAGAAGAGCGCATGGACAATGCCATCGCCCTGGACATCTATGAGGCGGAGCGCTGCATTGAATGCGGCTGTTGCATCGCCTCATGTGCCACCGCCAACTTCCGGGATGATTTCCTGGGCGCAGCGGGCCTCAACCGGGTGGCCCGGTTCCTCATTGATCCCCGGGATCAGCGTTCACCGGCTCAGGTCTTTGAGGTCGTGGGCACTGACGAGGGTGTCTTCGGCTGCATCGGCCTGATGGCCTGTGATGATCTGTGTCCCATGGAAATTCCCCTCCAGACCCAATTGGCTCTTGTCCGCCGCAAGATGATGGCTGCGGCGTTACGCTGCCAATGTCAAAAATAACCGAAAGGCAACGCCTGGGGAGGCCATTGACGCCTCCCCATTGTATTGGAGGTCTGCCATGGCAAAACTACTCTTTATCGTGACCAAGGGATTTGATGCCGCCGGCCTGGCGGTGCGGGCCATACAATTTGCCGCGGTGGCTGCGGACAAAGGCCATCACGTGGAGATCTTCCTCATCGAGGACGCGGTCTATTGGGCCCAATTGGGGATGGCCAACGGTGTTTACAGTGTCACCGGCGACCATATGCAGGATTTCATCGACAAGCTGGTCAAAGCCAAGGCCATCGTGCATGTCTGCAAACCCTGCGCTGACAAGCGCCTGGTCTCGCCGGATGATCTGATTGCCATTGCCAGGATCTCGCTGGGATCTGATCTGGTGGAATTAGTGGCGAATCCGGATTACAAGGTGGTGACTTTTTAGAAGAGAGCCTGCGGCCACGGCAGGGGGAGGCCCGGGATGGAGCCTATCAGGCCGTCCCGGGTTATTTTTAGGCGTCGATCCGTGCGGCAATCAACGCCGGTGCTTTGTCATCCTGAACGAAGTGATGGATATCAACGAAAATTCTTCTCTTCGCTCAGAATGACAAAGCAGAGAGTCATTCGCTTCAACAATCACCCCGCATGGGCATTGTTGATCATGGGAGGAACTACCACGGGTCAGTTGGGGTAGCTCACCTCGAACACCCGTTTGGCAACGACAAAGGTGTTGAGATAATAGGGCTGGTTCAGATCGGTAACGATGATGCCACTGCGGGGGCTGGAGGCATGGATCATTTTGCCATTGCCCATGTAGATGCCCACATGACCGATGCTGCGTCCCCCCCGGCGGAAGAAGAGGAGGTCGCCCGGCAGCATCTTGGAGAAATCCATCTGCGAGGTCACGGTTTTGCCGTAATTGGCCTGTTCACTGCTGGTGCGAGGGAGTTCCACCATGAAATTCTGGCAGACGTATTGCACAAAGCCGGAACAATCGGTGGCGGAACTGGTCTCCAGGCTGGCGCCCCGGCGGTAGTTGTTGCCCTCGTAGCGTTTTGCCAGGGTCAGAAGCAATTCGGAGAAATTCCAGCGCGGGGAGATGGGAGTGCCCGGGGTGGATTGGACCGCAGACAAGTCATCGCCACCGCGCCGCATGGGCGCCATCTGGCGATCCACCGTGGAGGAATTCTTGCTGTTGCCCAAGGCTTTTTGCGGTCCCAGGGGTTCCAACAAAAAGCGGCCGTCCCGCTGCGGCGTGATCTTCATTAATGGGCCGGTTTGGGCGATGCCGGCCCGATAATAGGACGACTTGCTGTAACCGGCATAGGGGTTGCTGTCGTACTCGGACGACCTCCGGCTGGAGGAAGGGGCCGGCACATACTCATACGTGTAGTAAGTCTGATAGCGGTAAGAGCTGCGTTGGGTGGTGGAGCGTCTGCTGCTTTGGGCGCTGCTACGCTCGTTGGAACGTTTACTGCTTACCTGGGTTGACTTTTTCCGGCTGGTTTTGGCGAGCGTGTCGTTTGCCAGAAACGGACACAGTACCAGAGCCAAGCTTATAGTAGTGCCAAGAATAAGCCGACTCACCATCATAGACCTCCTTTCGGCAAGACCATGACTTCAGTCAGGGTTAGGGGTGACAAGCATATTGACCTACTGCCAGAGAATAAAAAATGATGCCTGAAAAATGTTTGCTTGCAAAACCAATGCTTGTGCCCCTAGTATGGTTCCTGGCCCAAAATTTTGTCCGTTATAAAACATAATCCGCTGAAAGTCAACCTTTTTGTTCCTGGCGCCGAGGCTGGTAAAAAATTATCATAATAATTTCAAAAAGATATCAGAGAAAAAAAGGGAGGCCGGACGTGTCATTTTTCACAACCGATCAAGGGTCCGGCGGCGGCATAGAGCAAGGAGGGCAGAAAAAAATTGTGCGGATGGCGCCAAGGGGACAGAGTTCGGTTATTATAATATCTGCTGGCGGCTTGTGGCGTCCGGCAGGGTCGCACCGCTGAAAACCATTGAAAAGGGCTGAAAAAATACCAGCATGGACTGGCAGCAACATTCTGGCTCGGAAATACTCGCAGGGTTGGCCGAGGGCGAAGATATCGTCGGTTTAGAAGAGCGGTTAGGCTATCGCTTTCGACACCGCGCCTGGTTGGCCCAAGCCCTGATTCATAGTTCCTTTGCGCATGAGTTCCCCCAGGTGGGGCCAAGCAACGAGCGCCTGGAGTTTTTGGGCGACGCCGTGCTCAGTCTGGTAATCAGCGATGCCTTAGTGCGGCACTATCCCGCGGCTTCGGAAGGGGTGTTGTCCAGAATGCGGGCCTCCCTGGTAAACGCCCGGCATCTGGCGACCCTGGCGGAGCGCCTTGATCTGGGCACATGTCTGCGTTTGGGGCGGGGGGAGGAACAGCAGGGCGGCCACAAGAAACCCTCGGTGCTGGCAGATGCTTTGGAGGCCCTCATCGGCGCCATCTACCAGGACGGCGGCTATGTCGAGGCCAGAAGGGTGGTGCTGGGGTTGTTTCAGGAAAGCCTGTCAGCTCTCCGGAATAAATTATTTGCCCCGGATTATAAGACCTCCCTCCAAGAGTATGTGCAAAAATGTCTCAAGGTCTCCCCGGAGTACAGGCTGGTTCAAGAATCCGGTCCTGCCCATGCCCGGAGCTTTATCGTGGAGGTTTGGGTGGCCGGCGAATTGCTGGGACGGGGGGAAGGGCAGTCAAAGAAAGAGGCCTCCCAACACGCTGCCCGCCAAGCCTGGTGGCAATTGCGGCAACGGGAGGCTCTGCGTCGCCAGGATGAGAACGGAAGGGCAGAATAAGGGCACGTCTTGACAAAAAGCTTGCAGGGAGAGGGGAAGGGGGCCTGCCCTCGCCCTTGCACCTGTTCCCCACCTGCTTATGAGGCTGGATCAAGGGGCAGGAGACAAGGTTTGGCCACCCCAGAGGATGCCAGATAATTTTAGCAGCCGGTTAAAGGGAGGAAGCGGCCTCGTTCTGGCAATTCCGGCAGAGGCCGAACAATTGCACCGCAATTGTTTCCACCTTGAAGCCGTTTTGCTGCAGATCAGGCAGAGGGATTTGCTGTTGCCAATCCCAGTAGAGGTCTTCCACCTGATGGCAGCGGGTGCAGATCAGATGGGTATGGGGAGTAGTGTTGCCGTCGTAGCGGGCGACCTCGTGCAGCGGGTTGACCTTCATGATCAGACCCAACTGACAGAAGGTCTCCAGCGTCTTATAGACGGTGTTAAAAGAGATCATGGGCAGGACCCGGCGCACTTCCTGGAAAATATTTTCGGCGCTGGGATGATCATGCCGCTCCATGATATTCTTCAAAATTTGGACCCGCTGCGGCGTTACCGAGATATTCTGCCGCTTCAGGATCAGGGATAAATCTTCAGCCGACATATTCATGGGCTCATATTATCCTATAATAGTTATTACTGTCAAGAAATATCTGTGGCCAAAAACAGTTATCTTCAATTTAATAAATATCCGGTAAAAATATTTGCTCAATTCAGGGGACGTTTGCCGGCCAAGAGGGCCAGGAGCGAGGTGACGCCGACTGCGGGAGTGGGTGTCGGCTCCCGGCAGGAGAGTCACTCGCCGGCCGGGGGCTTTTTATTTTCCTTGGCCGCAGCCAGTTTATTGATCTCCTCCATGAATTCGGTGATGTCACTGAAATGCCGGTAGACGGAGGCGAAGCGGACGTAGGCGACGTCGTCCCACTGGTGGAGTTGGGCCATGACTTTTTCGCCGATGAGGGTGGAGGGAATCTCTTTTTTGCCGGATTCTTGCAGTTCCCGTTCCAGGTTGTCCAGAAACTGCTCGATATCATCAATGCTCACCGGTCGTTTTTCGCAGGCTTTTTTGATGCCTTCGTACACTTTGCTGCGATTGAAGGCCTCTCGGCGACCGTCTTTTTTGATCACCAGGGGAGTGATATCCTCCACCTTTTCGTAGGTGGTGAAGCGGCGCTTGCAATCGAGGCATTCCCGGCGCCGGCGGATAGCATTGGCCTCCCGGCTCAGCCGGGAGTCGGCCACGCGGGTTCTTAGACTGCGACAGTAAGGGCAGCGCACGCACGCCTCGCCGATTGTTTAGTCACAATACCATTCCCGGGCAAAAAGAGGATAACCGCGGCAGAATTCCTTCACCTGGCCTTCAATCCGCCGCAGCCGGTCCTGATCGTGGGGGGCCGACAAGACTTCATGGATGAAGGCGGCTACCTGGCGCATTTCCGGCTCTTTCATGCCTCGGGTCGTCAAGGCCGGGGACCCCAGCCGGATGCCGGAGGTCACCTTGGGGGAGCGCTGGTCAAAGGGGATACGGTTCTTGTTGACCGTAATGCCGGCTTTATCCAGGGCCTGCTCCGCATCCCGCCCGGTGAGATTGAGATTGGTGAGATCGATGAGCAAAAGATGGTTATCGGTGCCGCCGGTGACCAATTGATAGCCATAGTTGCGGAATTCTTCGGCCAGGGTCTGGGCATTGCGGATGATCTGCTGTTGGTAGCGTTGGAACGCCGGCCGTAAGGCCTCCTGGAAGGCCACGGCTTTGGCGGCGATAATGTGCATCAAGGGACCGCCCTGGATACCGGGGAAGAGGAAATTGTCCAGGCGTTCGGCATAGGTCTGTTTCTTGCCCTTGATGTCGATCTCCTGGCTGCGGGCCAGGATCAGCCCGCCCCGGGGCCCCCGCAGGGTTTTGTGCGTAGTGGAGGTGACAAAATCGGCCACCGGGATGGGGGAAGGGTGCAGCCCGGCGGCCACCAGACCGGCGATGTGGGCGATATCCACCATTAAATAGGCCCCGTAGGCCTGGGCTAAGGCCGCAAACCGGTTAAAATCAAGCAGGCGTGGATAGGCGCTGGCTCCGGCTACCAGCATTTTCGGCCGGTGGGCTTTTAGTTGGGCCTCGATGCCGTCAAAATCGATTTCGCCGGTCTCTTTCCGGACCCCATAAAAACAGGCTTTATAGATCTGGCCGGAGAAATTAATGGGGGCGCCGTGGGACAGGTGGCCGCCGTGGGCCAAATCCATACCCAGAATGGCATCTCCCGGCTCCAGGAAGGCAAAATAGATGGCCATGTTGGCCTGGGAGCCGGAATGGGGCTGGACATTGGCATAATCGGCCCGGAAGAGCTGCTTCACCCGTTCCAGGGCCAGATTTTCAGCGATATCCACATATTCGCAACCGCCGTAATACCGGCGGCCGGGATAGCCTTCGGCATATTTATGGGTCAGAACCGACCCCTGGGCCTCCAAGACGGCAGGACTGACAAAATTTTCTGAGGCGATGAGCTCCAGCTTGTGGAGTTGCCGCTGCTCCTCCTGAATGATGGCGGCATAGATTTCGGGGTCAATCTGAGCCAACGAACGCATGCAATCACCTTAAGAGATTTTTTCCTTCTGGACCGTGTCGGGGTCAAGAAGATTCAGACGCTCCTGATGGCGACCACCCTCAAAGGGGGTAGTCAGCCACACATGGACGATCTCACGAGCCAGGCCGGATCCCACAATGCGGCCCCCCATGACCAGGATATTGGCGTCATTGTGGAGGCGACTCATACGGGCCGTGTAGAGTTCCTGACAGAGGGCGGCGCGGATGCCGGGAAAGCGGTTGGCGGCCATGGACATCCCCAAGCCGGTGCCGCAGATGAGTATCCCCCGACTGCCCGGATTGTCCAAAACGGCCTGGACGACTTTGTGGGCGTAATGGGGATAGTGCACCGAGGTCTCGGCACAATCACAGCCCAGGTCCTGATAAGGCCAGGACAATGTCGCCAGGTAGCGGAGGATGACCTCTTTTAACTCGAAACCGGCGTGATCACAGCCAAGAAAGAGCTTTTCCATGAGAATCAGGGAGTGTAGCGTTTAAAGATCAAGACCGCGTTCGTCCCCCCGAAGCCGAAGGAGTT
>CALGOE010000182.1 GCA_937958145.1 uncultured Desulfobacca sp. | reverse complement strand
CTGCAGATTACCCAGGACAACCCGGGTTCGCAGGTAAGTGTGGACGATAAGCTGTCCCGCCTCTCTGGCAGCGATTCTCTGGAGAAGTTTCAACAGACCCAATATAAGATTTTACAAAGTCGTTCCTTGGCAGAACGTATTATCAAGTCCCTGAATCTAGGTGAACATCCTGATTTCAGAGAGATCAAGGAAAAACTGGCGACGAAAAGCCCGGCTGAAGTGTCAGAGGCTATGGTGGACCGGTTCCTGAAAAAACTAGAGGTTGCGCCGGTCCGCAATTCCTATCTGGTGCAGATAGCTTTCCGGTCTCCAGACAAGGGTCTGGCCAGGGATGTGGTCAACGCTGTTGCCGATGAATATATGTACCTATCCATCGACCGGCGCAATGAATCGTTTAATCTGGTACGCGCCTGGCTGGACCGCCAACTCCGCGAAATGGCCAGTAAAGTGCACGAAGCGCAGCAGAAGCTCTATAAATTTGGCCAAGAGAAAAATATTTATAGTTTAGAGGATAAAGATAACGTCATCATTCAGAAGTTCATCGATCTAAATGAGCTACTGACCAAGGCCCAGGCCGAGAAGATGGGCAAAGAGGCGCAATATCGCCAGGTCCAGGCCAAGGGCCCAGATGCCCCAACGGTGGTGACGAATCCTCTGATTGTTGCCCTGCGGCAAGAAATGTCGAAGCAGCAGGCCAAGGTTTCTTCTTTGCGGAAAGTGTATCTCCCCAATCATCCAGAGATGCAGGCCGAGGCGGCAAATTTGCGGGAGTTAAAGGACCGTCTCAAGACGGAAATCCAACGGTTACAGGATAGTATTCGGGCTGATTATGAAGCAGCGGCGCGCGCCGAGCAGCTACTCTCCGACAGTTTTGCCCAACAGAAGGCAGAGGTAGCCAAGCTGCAGGATAGCCTCACCGATTACCAGATCCTGAAACGGGACGCCCAGACCAATGAACAGCTCTATCAGGCGCTGCTGGCTCGGGTCAAGGAATCCAACATCGCCAGTACCATGGTGCCTTCCAATGTGACGGTCATTGATCCGGCGGGAATTCCCTCCAAACCATATAAACCCAAGACCGCCCTGTATTTGGCCATCGCTGGCTTGCTCGGCCTGGTGTTGGGAACGGCCCTCGCCTTCGTTATGGAATATCTGGATGATTCCATTAAGTCCACCGACGACCTGGAGCGCTACTGCGGCCTGCCGTCAGTGGGGGTCCTGCCCCTGCTGAGCACCAACGGGGCCGGTGCTGGCACCAGCTTAGCCAAGCGGATCTTGGAGGGGCCGCGCCCATTCTTGCCAAGCATCTGGAAATCGAGGCAGCAAAATCAGGCGTCCGCCCCGCCGCCGGCAACCAACCTGGACCTGGTGGTATATGAGAATCCCCGCAGCCCTCTGGCCGAGGCCCTGCGCCATACTCAGACGTCCATTATGCTGTCGGTATCGGGCCGGCCACCCGTCGTCCTGGTCATTACCAGCGCCAATCCCAGTGAGGGCAAATCCACGGTCTCTTCCAACCTGGCCATCTCTTTTGCCCTGAACGGCCGTGATACCGTGATCATTGACTGCGACCTGCGCAAGCCTCGGATTCATAAAGTTTTCGGCAAACAGGCGCAGCCGGGGCTCACCAACTATCTCAGCGGCAATGCGGCCCTGGCAGAAATCCTGCGGCCGACCCACATCCCCAAGCTGTCGGTGATCGCCGCCGGCGCCAGGTCGCCCAGTCCTGCCAACCTCTTACACTCCGAGATGTTCAAAGACCTGCTGCAACAGCTGCGCAGTCAGTTTCAGCACGTCATTATTGATACTCCCCCGATCCTGGGCTTTACCGACGCCCGCCTGGTGGCAGCCCAGGCCGACGGCGTGATTTTAGTAGCCAAACAGCACGCGACGAATAAGAGCGCGGGGCGCTTGGCGCATCAACTCCTGAGCCAGATCCACGCCCCGGTCATCGGGGCCGTCTTAAATGCTGTGGGCCTCCATGGCTCCCCTTACGGCGGCTATTACTATTATTATAATTATAAATATTACACAAGTTATTACTCTGACGATAAATCATAGGAGAACGACAGTGTTGGCGAGATAGAGGACCAATTATTTCCCCAACCTTAAAATAGGGACGACAATGCTAATCAGAGCAATTGATATTCTATTTGCCATCATAGGGCTGCTCCTTCTCGCTCTCCTCTATCCCATCGTCGGCTTGTTGATCAAATTGGACACGCCTGGTCCGATCTTGTTCCGCTGCAAACGGGTGGGCCTCCATGGTCAGATCTTTGACATGTTAAAATTCCGTACCATGTATCACACCCCCCAAGACCTTGGCCCCAGCGTCTGTCCCCAGGGTGATCCCCGGGTGACGCCGGTGGGTCGGGTGTTGCGGCGCCTGAAGTTGAATGAGTTCCCCCAATTCATCAATCTCTTCAAGGGGGACATGACGCTGGTGGGTCCCCGCCCGGAAACACCGGACCTGGCCGCCCTCTATCCGCCGGAAGCCAGGAAGATTTTTTCGGTCAAACCGGGGCTCATCGGTCC
>CALGOE010000181.1 GCA_937958145.1 uncultured Desulfobacca sp. | reverse complement strand
CAGGGCCGATGGTCTCGGGGGCCGGCAAATGCGTACTACGGGAGATCACGGCGCCGGTCAAGTCCTGGGTGTCGGTTGCCACTCCCAGGAGCATGGTGGCGCGGTAGGTCTTGGCGCCGTCCAGAAGAAAGGGGGTCAGTTTCGTGGCTTCCTGGATACACAGGGGCAGGACACCGGTGGCAAAGGGGTCCAACGTGCCCAGATGACCCACTTTTTTCACTCCCAGGATCCGTCGGAGCCGCTGGACCACCTGAAAGGAGGTCAGGCCGGCGGGTTTGTCAATGACCAGGATGCCGTGTGCCGGTGAGTTCATGGCGAACCCTGGGAATCGTCGCCAGAAGGCTCGTCCTGATGCAATTGGCGCAGGAGGTCGGCAACCCGCTCACCCCGCTGCCAGGATTCGTCCATTTGGAAGCTCAATTCGGGCATAATGCGCAGAATATGCTCCTGGGCCAACTCCTGCTTGATGAACCCGGTGGCTTTTTGCAGGGCCTTATGGGCCAATTGCTTTTCTCCGGCCCCGGCCCGGCTGAGATAGAATATCTTGGCCCGGCGCAGGTCTTTACTGACCTCCACCGCCGTGATGGTAATCTCGTGCAGGCGGGGGTCGCTGCTCTTCCTGAGGAGGATCAGGGCGATTTTTTCCCGCAACATCTCCCCCACCCGGTCGCGTCTTTTATAGGTCGTCAACATTGCTCTTTTCAATCCGAAGGGAATGCGGCCACCAAAAGCCGGGCGCCGGATTTTTGCGGCCGGCTGCCGGCCCTTAGAGAGCGGCCGGAAACAGGCCGGGCCGCTGCCGTCACCAGTGCCAGAATTCCACCTGGGAATCGATTACCTGGACCAGGTGTTGGTCCTCGATAAACTGAATAATCTTATTGACCCGGGCATCTAAGACCTGGGTATCGGTGCTGACCATGGCCATCCCCAGTTGGGACCTTTGCCAGAGGTCATGGTCGTCAACCTCGGCCACCGCGGCTTCAAAACGATGCCGGATCTTTTCAATCAGGCCTTTAATAACCTTGCGTTTGCCTTTGAGGGAATGATTCTCCGGCAGATGCAGGGTGAGGCGGGCCAGGGCAATAATCATGGCAACAGGGGCAATCAGTCTGTCTGCTTGCTGGCGACCGGTTCCAGATGGGGTTTCACCTCTTCCAGCTGATACACTTCCAGGATATCTCCGGCCTGCAGTTCGTTGAATTTATCCAGTCCGATACCGCATTCGTAGCCCGCCTGGACTTCTTTGACATCGTCTTTAAATCGCTTTAAAGAGCCGATTTTGCCTTCATAGATGACTTTATCCTGGCGTTTGACCCGGACCAGGGAGTTGCGCTCCACCTTGCCTTCCAGCACATAGGAACCGGCGATGGTGCCGATTTTGGAAATGGTGAAGATCTGGCGGATCTCCACTCTGCCCAGGGGGCGTTCTTCAAAGACCGGCTCCAACATGCCTTCCAGGGCGGAGCGGACATCGTTCACCAGGTTATAAATGATGTCGTAGAACCGCACATCCACCTGCTCCTGCTCGGCCAGAGACTGGGCCTTGGGGTTGGCCCGGACATTGAAGCCGATGACGATGGCATTGGAGGCCGAGGCCAACATAATGTCGGTCTCGGTGATCTCCCCGGCGCCGGTGTGAATAATGTTGACCTTGATATCTTTGGTCCCCAGTTCGCTCAGGGCCTGGGTCAGGGCCTCGATGGAGCCCTGGACATCGGCCTTGAGGATGAGGTTCAGTTCTTTGACCATGCCTTCCTGGAACCGTTCGTAGAGTTTTTCCAGGGTAACCTTGCTGAGCTTGGCCATGGCGGCTTCCCGCTGTTTCTGCTGCCGCATCTGGGCTACCTGTTTGGCCACCCGCTCGTTTTCCAGGACGATGAATTCATCCCCGGCCTGGGGCACGCCGCTGAATCCCTGGACTTCCACCGGGATGGACGGTGTTGCTTGCTCCACCCGTTCGCCCCGGTCATTAAACATGGCCCGCACCCGTCCGTATTCCAGGCCGCAGACAAAGACGTCGCCGGTTTTGAGGGTGCCGGACTGGATCAGAACGGTCCCCACTGCTCCCCGGCCCTTATCCAACTTGGCCTCGATGATACGGCCCCGGGCCATGCTGTCGACGCGGGCGCCCAGCTCCAGGATTTCCGCCTGCAGCAGGATCTTTTCCAGCAGGTCGTCGATGCCGATGAGTTTTTTGGCGGAAATTTCGGCAAACTGGACGTCGCCGCCCCATTCTTCCGGCACGACCCCCCGCTCTGCCAGTTCCCGTTTGACCCGATCGGGATTGGCGTCGGGCTTGTCAATTTTATTCACCGCCACCACCAATGGCACGTTGGCGGCCCGGGCGTGGTTGATGGCTTCCAGGGTTTGGGGCATGACGCCGTCGTCGGCGGCCACCACCAGAACAACGATATCCGTTACCTGGGCGCCCCGGGCCCGCATGGCGGTAAAGGCCTCGTGGCCGGGGGTATCCAAAAAGACCACCTCGCCGTGATCCAGCGCCACATGATAAGCGCCGATATGCTGAGTAATGCCGCCGGCTTCATGTTCGATGATGTGGCTTTTGCGGATGGCGTCCAGAAGGGAGGTCTTGCCATGGTCGACGTGGCCCATGATCGTGACGACCGGCGGCCGCTCCCGAATCTCCCCTTCGCCGGCCTCCACCAGACCCAGGATATCTTCTTCCTGGAGGACGGAGCGCTCGGCTTCATAACCGAACTCGCTGGCCACCAACACGGCGGAATCGTAATCCAGGGGATGGTTGATGGTGGCCATGATCCCCAGGGCCATCAGTTTTTTGGCCAAGTCGCTGAATTTTATCCCCATCTTCTTGGCCAGTTCGCCCACCGTGATAGATTCGCCGACCTTGATACGGCGTTTGATGGCCTTGGGCACGGTCAGTTCGGTTTTGCCCATTTTGCGGACGGTTTTCTTCACCCCTTTTTTGCGGGGGAGCACACCCGATTCCGCCTCTTTGCCGGTGTAAAGTTCGATACCCTCGCGGATTTCCTTTTTGCGAAAAGCCTTTTTGCTGGCGTCTTCTTCCACGGCGCCCGGTTTTTTGGCCCGTTTTTTCTTTACCTTGGCCTTTTTCTCTTCTTTTTCCGGGACCGGCACGACCTTTTCTTCTTTGGTTTTGATTACCTCAACGACCCGGGGAGGACGGCGGGTCGGCGTTGCTGTGGTGGGCGCCGCCGGGGCTGCCGCCTGGGTTTCGGCGGCCTGCTTGTCCTCGGCGGTGGGGAGGCTGATGATGCGGGCCGGGGTATCTTTTTTGGCCTTTTTGGCCCGCTGCCGTTTCAGAGCCGAGGAAGTATCCGGGGTTTTCGGTTCGCTGGGCTCCGGGGCAGTTTCAGGTTGAGCTGGTTCTGCTGCCACGGTTTCTATAGCCGCCCCTTCGGACAAGGCGGTCGGGCTCTCTACCACAGGCTCCACCAGTACTGGCCCGGACGGTTCCTCTGGAACGGTCGGAGTCGGGGTAGGCGTGGTTTCCACCTCTGGGAGCGGTTGCACCGCCGTCAGAACCGGTCCAGTCTCCGCCACCGGTGTCTCTGCGGGCATGGGTTGCGGCGACACCACGGCCGTAGGTTTGGGGGCTTCGGGCAAGGCAATGATCCGGGCCGGTTTGTCGGCGCCCCGGCGCCGGCGGTTGACGGTGGGCGGTAAGGGCATCCCGGGCTTTCCCAGGGGTGCCGAGGGCTCGGCCGAGGAAGTGGCCGGCCGCGTCTCCCGTTTGGGGGGTTCGCCGGCGACTTCCACCGGTGCCACCGCCGCGCCGGGGGCCGACGACGGTGATGCTGTCACCGGCTTGGGGCGTGGCAGGGTCCGCCGTCTTTTGACATCGCTCCCTACCCGTTGTTCCTCCACCAGAGGTACCGCTTTAGCTAGCATTTCCCGAGCCCGGGCCAGATCAGCGGCCTCTATGGAGCTGAGGTAATTCTCCACCTCAATGTTTATCTCCCGCAGGCGCAGGATGAGTTCTTTGACATCTAGATTAAATTCTTTAGCTAAATGAGATACCCTGGTTTTGGCCATAAATTTTTCTATCCTTCTGGCAGAAACTGATTACAAGTGAAAAGGACGCCGCCTTGGCTCGCTGTCTCTAGGCCGTCTCAACGGGAAGTTCGGCCGCTGGCAGGGCAGTTTCCTGACCGCCGGCCTCAACCGTCGGTGGTGTGGCGCTGCCTTGCAGGACCGCGTTGGCCGCAGCGTGGATGCTGGTAGCTTTCTTTTCTGTTATCCCTGGTACTTGCATTAAATCGGTGATATTGGCCTCAGCCACATCCTTGGCCGAAGTAAAACCCGCTTCGTACAGGGCGCTGGCCGTCATCTCGCCAACACCCGGAATCTTTAACAGGGACAGATACCCTTCCTTCATTGATTTGGAGTACTTGCTTTCACTCTTGACATCGATCTTCCAGCCCGTCAGCTTTGCCGCCAACCGGACATTCTGTCCCCGTTTGCCGATGGCCAACGACAGCTGATCATCCGGGACGATGATCTCCATGGTCTGGTTGTCTTCGTCGATGACGATGCGGCTGACCTCGGCCGGGGCCAGGGCCTGGGTGGCAAATTTGGCCGGGTCGGGATTCCAGGGCACGATGTCGATCTTTTCGCCCCGCAATTCCTGAACGATGTTCTGGACCCGAGAGCCCTTCATGCCCACACAGGCGCCCACCGGATCGACGTCGGCATCTTTGGAGGTCACGGCAATTTTCGAGCGGCTGCCGGGCTCCCGGGCCACCGCCATGATCTGGACAATGCCCTCCTGAATTTCCGGCACCTCGGCCTCAAACAAGCCGGTGAGAAAGTTCTCCGCCACCCGGGAGAGGATAACCTGCGGCCCTTTGGCATGGCGTTTCACTTCCAGGACATAGGCCCGGATACGATCCCCCTGGCGGTAGATTTCCCGGGGCACCTGCTCCGCGTAGGGCAAAAGGGCCTCGGTCCGTCCCAGGTTGACGATCAAGCCGGCTTTGTCCTGGCGCTGGACAATGCCGTTGATGATCTCCCCCTGGCGGTCTTTATAGTCGCCGTAGACCAGATCACGCTCCGCATCCCGCATCCCCTGGATAATGACCTGCTTGGCCGACTGGGCGGCGATGCGGCCGAAACTGCTGGCATCAAGCTTAATGCCCAGGCTGTCGCCGAGTTCCGATTCGGGGTCCAGTTGCCGGGCTTCGGCCAAGGAAATCTGCCGATCCGGATCGGTCACGTCGTCGACTACTTCTTTAAATTGAAAGACCTCGATCTCGCCGGTGTCCTCGGCCAGACTTACCTCAATGTTATCCTGTTTGGCGCCATATTTCTTTTTGGCGGCGGAACGCACTGCGTCCAGAATAGTGTTGAGCAATAAATCCTTATCAATACCTTTGTCTCGACTCACCTGTTCGATGAGGCGTTTGAGATCTCCTACCATAGATTCCTCGTTATGACGACGCCCCGCCACCAAGATCGGGGTCCAGGCGGGCTCGCACGATATCGCTGAAGGGAATATGCTGGACCTGAGAGCCGACCCGCAGGTGCACCTCTTCCCCCGCCAGGCCCAGAAGCTCACCCCGGAGGGTGATGACCTTGCCGTTCTCGCGGCGCCGACTGAGGCGCACTTGGCGTCCGGCAAACCGGTTATAATCCTCCGGCTTTTTCAAGGGCCTGGTCAGTCCCGGCGATGAGACCTCCAGGATGTAACTCTGACCGATGACATCGTGAACGTCGATAATTTCCCCCACCACGCCGCTGAGGGCGGCGCAATCATCCAAGGTGATGCCCCCGGGTTTATCCACAAAGAGCCGCAAGACGGCCCGACGGCCGGCCCGCACGAACTCGGTTTCCACCAATTCCACGCCTTGGATCTGTAATACCGGGACGATAAGTTCGTTTACTCGGGCCACCGTTTCTTCGGGCTTCATGCCTCCGCCTCGATGCCGCCATGAGCGGCGCTCCATAAAAAAAGTGGGCGCGGGCCCACTTCCAGGTTCCAAGACTTGTTGTCATCTCGGCTGCGCTCCGAGGCGCAGATTCTCCGCCTTCAAAGTTTCCCGTTGAGCTGGGTCACCTTAGAAGGGGAAGCGGGTGCTGGCAATTCTACCCCTGCCAGCGACTGGAGCGGGCAACGGGATTCGAACCCGCGACACCAAGCTTGGGAAGCTTGTACTCTACCAACTGAGCTATGCCCGCTTCACCTTCTATTTTAAAGATTTGCGAAAACTCTGTCAAGCCCTAAATACCGGAGGGCGTTCACAGGGATGCCAGCGGGGGATTGGCCAAACCAACGATCTGGCGGGCGGCAGCCACGTCTTTTTTAATCTGGGTCACCAAGGCCGGGATGTCGGGAAAGCGGTGTTCGTCCCGCAAGCGCTGGACAAAGCGCACCGCCAGCCGGGCGCCGTAGATATCCTCATCAAAATCCAGGATATACACCTCTAAAGATAATTTCTCGTTGTCAAAGGTCGGACAGGTGCCGATGTTGGCCACCGCCGAATACATCCGGCCGTTGAGCTCGGCCCAGACCGCATAGATTCCTGACCCGGGCATCAACAGGCCGTTATCCAAGGCAATGTTGGCCGTTGGGAACCCCAGGAGGCGGGCGCCCCGGCCATAACCCGGCACGACCGTGCCGGTCACCTCATACGGCCGCCCTAAAAATGTCTGGGCCTCATGCACCTGGCCCTGTTGGATCAAGGTGCGAATGAGCGTGCTGCTCACCACCTGGCCGTCAATCTGGATGGCATCCACCACATGCACCGGAAAGCCGAACTCCGCCCCCAAAGCCTGGAGCAGGGCAATGTTTCCCTCCCGCCGGCGCCCGAAGCGATAATCATGGCCGATGACCACTTCCTGCACCCCCAGGCGCCGCACCAGATACTCCTGGACAAAATCCCGGGCTGGCAGGGCCCCGAACTCGGCCGTAAACGGATGGACGATCAGGACCTCCAGACCCAGCGTCGACAAGATCTTAACTTTCTGGGCCGTAGTCGTCAGCAACGGCAGTTGCTTTTCCGGCCGCATAAGCTTAATGGGGTGGGGGTCAAAGGTCAATACCACCCCTTGCCCAGCCACGGCCCGGGCCCGCTCCTGCACCTTTTGAAAAAGAGTCTGATGCCCCAAATGGACGCCATCAAAGTTGCCGATGGTAATGACCGGCCGTCGCAACGGCTGCGTTATCTCTGCGAGATTACGATAAATAATCATAGATTGCCGCAACACCCCATGTTTCCCGGACTTAGTTTCATAATTTTTCCGGCCGGGATAATTGTCAATATGCAATTGACAACCTGAAAAATATATTATACAAATACAGCTGAAATTTTCACCAGAAATAATCTCCCCGTCGCGGCGAGAGACCGTCAGCACTGCCGAAGTGGCGGAACTGGTAGACGCGCTAGGTTCAGGGTCTAGTGGGCGTAGGCCTGTCGGGGTTCGAGTCCCCGCTTCGGCACCATTATATTCAGGGGCCCGGGTCATTCCCGGGCCTTTTTTCTTCAAATCTCGGCTTTTCTCCGGGCTGCTCCAACCGCCGGGCCAGGTCCCTCTTTGGGCCCCTGCCGCTCTTGCCCCTGAAAGTTTGCCCGACTGCCCAGGGAATCGCCCTGCTCACGGGGAAGCTTGGTGGCGGTCAAAGGTAGGGCAAAAATATGCTCAAAGGCACAGGGACCATTGCCAAAGAGACTAACAGCGGTTACAATAATCGCCAAGCCGGCATAGCTCAGTGGTAGAGCAGCTGATTCGTAATCAGCAGGTCGAGGGTTCAAATCCCCCTGCCGGCTCCAGGGATAGCAAGGGGTTGGCCGATATGGCCAACCCCTCTGGTTTTTTTGTTGTCGTCTCAGAGACAAACAAAAACCATGCTGTGCTCCGTTGCTCGCCCCCATCTCTTTATGGTAACCTAATGTGCGTAAAGCAGAGAAAGACGGGAGGACAGATCATGACCGAGCCAAGCGAACGCCCGGCGCTGGTATTACCCTTAAGCCAAGAAGAATTTCAGCAGATGGCCAGTGTGGTCCTGGACGAAGATGGGGATGAGGCCGTGCGCCTCCTCAAGAAATTCGTCAAACGCCTCAAGGAGCAGCAGAACCGCGGGATGAAATCCCATCTGGGCTGAGCCGGGAGGACCGGAAGGCGCCGTTGCCCGGTCCTGCCTGCACCCCCCGGCCGCCGTTTAGATGCGGATATTGAAGTAGAGCAGGATATACTTCAACGAGACATACAAAAAGAGCAGGCCGAACAGGCCTTTGAGGATATGGGGCTTGATCCTGGCCACCAGTCTGGCCCCGATGATGGCACCCACCAGGGCGCCCACCCCCAGAGCGACGGCCGCCGGGATATCCACCACCTGTTGGTAGATCTTGAAGATCGCCCCCACCAGAGCCATCCAGACAAAGGCGGCCATGGAAGTGCCGATGGCCAGCTTCACTGGCGCCTTGAGGAAATAGAGATAGGACGGCACCAATGCATAGCCGCCGCCCAGGCCGATAATCCCCGTCAAGACGCCGATGCCCGACCCCAGCACCGTCTTCCCCAACGGCCGGCCGGGAATGGCCGTACCCACCGGCGGCTGGCCGCCCCGCGCCAGAAACCCTTCATAGAGCATCCGCAGCGACACCACGATAAAGGCCAGGCCGATGATCAGATCAATGAGCTCGCCGTAGGGCTTGAGATAGCCGAAGACCACCGAACCGATGATGACGCCCAAAATGCCGCTGTAGCCGGTGAGGAGGGCCGTATCCACATCCACATTTTTCATGCGCCAGTGTTGGATGGCCCCGGAGGCGGCGGTGAAGACCACTGCCGTCAGGGTGGTGCCCACGGCCAGGGCCGGGTCGAAATGAAAGCCGAAGCGGATCACCGGCATCATCAGGGCGCAGCCGCCGGTCCCCAACAGCCCTCCCACGATGCCGGCGATGACACCGGTAACTATATAAATGGCATAGAGCATGACAGAAAACCTCCCAATGAAGATTTGCTGTCCTTATGATATGCACAAATGTTCATATAGTCAAGTGGCTATATAAAATGGGCTGATCCTGGGGGGGGCAACCGGCGGCTGGCCCTAAGGGTCATCGGGCTGGGGCGTTTTTATAGTCGTTGTCCCGCCGGCGTCCCAGGTCCGGACAGACCGGCGGCGGCCAGGTGAAGTCCGGGAGTTTTTCCACCACAAAGGCTTCGCTCAGGGGGCGGGTTACCAGGCGGCGGGCATAATTCCACTGCAATTCCTGAAAGCTGTCCAGGTCCTGGGGCGTGTATTGGCCGGACTCGATCTTTTTCATCAGGGTCCGCACCTCATGGGGGTAGGCCTCCGGGCGGACCCGGACCCGCACCGTCTCGCCGCTGGACACCTTTTGGACGATGAATTCGCTTTCCTTCAGGGTATTGTCAATGTGGTGGCTGCCGAAGCGGGAGCGGGCGCCGGTGAGGTAGGACGCCACGTCGCCGCCGCAGGCGGAATTATTGGAGATGATCCGCAGGTCGGTGCGATCAATGACGCGGTCGGGGAACAGGGCATCCAGGGCCAGGCGCAGGGCCCCGGCGCTCTCCACCAGGCCGCCGCAGAAATGGCCGTGGAATTTGATCAGGTCCTTGAGGGTGATGATCTTGACCTGCTGGGCGTAACGGCCGTATTTATTGACGGTGTCCCGCACCTGGAAAGAGGGCGCATGCGGGCTCTGGCCCAGCCAGGCGGGGAAGAACCATTCCGGCGTAATGTCCTTCTGCACCGGCGGCCGGCCGGCGCCAGCGTCCAGGGGGGAGGAGAACGTCAACAGTGCCAGGGTCAATAAAACGGCCTGGAAAAAACACTTCATGAGATCATTTCCTTTCTCAAGTATCTTCAATATATTGGAAAAGTTTTGCCGCGGCCGCCGGCCGCCCTCGTACCGCTTGGCGATTCCATATAGGGCGGGCTCTGCCCGCCTTTTTTTTCGGCAGGCATGGGCCTCCCCATCATGGCGTAGCCCCTTGGGCTGATGCCTGCTAATAGCGGGCTAGCAGGGGGCGGGAGACGTACCGGCCTTTGCAGGGACGGCTGACGGGTTTTACCCGGGTTGGCTGCCGCCAGTAGGGGCGGTGGACCGAGACGTGGCGGGGGCGCGGCGGCACCCGGCGCACCGCTGCCGCCCGCAGCGGCTGGGGCCGGACCGCCGCCACCTTGGGCGCCCGGCGGGCCGGCGCCGCTGCGGTCGGGGTCTGGCGGAGGGGTGCCGCCACGGTCGGGGCAGCAGTCGTGGCAACGGCCGGCAAGGCCGCCGCCGGCGCGGCCGGCTCGGCTGCAGGTTGGACCGTTGCCGGACCGGCCCCTTTGCCCAGCCAAGGCAGGGAGAGGAGCACCAAAGCCCCCAAAGCCGCCGCCCCGGCGGCCAGCCCCCGCACCGTGGCATGCGGCAGCAAGGCTGCGGCGCCAGCGGCCAGCAGCGGCCATTGGAGCAGCAGATACCCGGCCAGCAGCACCAGGTTGGCCAGAGACAGGAGCATGAGGCCGGTGAACACCTGGTCCCGCCCCAGGCCCAACAGGGTGCTGGCGCCGTCGGCAATCCCCGGGGGCGGCTGCCACAGCAGCCACAGCCCGCTGCTGGCGGCGGCCAGAAGGGAGAAGGACAACGCTGCCAAAATCACTATGGTTATTTTATCCCGCCGCATGGTGAACTCCTTTCTGGTTCATAAGACTTGCTCGTCAAACTGTCAGCGGCCGGGAGGCCTGTGCCACCAAAGAGGGCGAGCCGTGCTCGTTGTGTTCAGGGCTTCGGCGGCCCCGGGCCGCTCCAGCAGTTTCCGGCAAAAGTTTTTCTCAGGGGAGGGGGCCAGGAGGCACTGCCCCCTGTTCCCTCCCCCAATCCCTACCGGGAATCGGGGCTGCGCCCGGGGGGCAGCGGATACCGCTGCCCCTGATCGGTGGGGGCCAGGCGCCGCCAGACGAGGCGGCCTGCCGCCAGGTGAACTTCTGTGGCAAAAGGATAGGCCAATATTTCCCGCCCTGCCGCCTCCGGGTCGCCGCCGGCAGGGCAATGGATCAGACCGACCACGGCCCCGGGTTGGCGGGGATGGGGTCGAACCACGGCCAGGCAACCCGTGTCTGGCAGCTCCAGATCCCGGAAGAGCTGCGGCATCCAGGGGTGGGAGGCGCCTACCACCAGGAGAGGTGTGGTCGGCGGACTGTCTGCGGCTTGGTGCGGCGGCAGCACCTGGCAGGCCACTTCCTTGTGCCGCAGGAACTCCACCAGCTGCGGCCCGTGGTCGGCATATGCGGCGGCCAGGGCAACTTTCAGGGGAGCGGTGAGCAGGCGCTCCCAGGTGGGCGGATTTTCCCTTGCAGTGAGTCTTCGAAAAACATCGTACTGTTCATCCAGGATAACCTCTTCGGGGGGAAAATCCAGGGAAACAGCGGCCTGGCGGGTTTTTTGCGTCAGCGCCACTGTCAGGGAGCGGCTCCGGTCAACGCCGTAAAACGTGATGGGGACGTTAAGCCGCTTGACCGGCCCCTGCTGGCTCAGCCGCAGTTTCACCACATATTGCTGCCCCACCCGCTGAACCTGGACGTTGGCCACCTTCAGCTCCGGCTGGCCGAGGCCATCCACCCACTGCCGGAAAAACCAGGCCAGTTTTTGGCCCGAGGCCTGGCTGAAGGCCCGCTCCAGATCGCCCCAGGAGGCGCAGGCATGGAGATTGTCCCGCACGAACAGGCGCAGACCGCGGAAGAAGGCGGCATCGCCGATCTGGCGGCGGAGCATGTGGAAGACCAGGGCGCCTTTGCCGTAGCCGATGACCCGGGAGTGTTTGTCCAGCCGTTCGGTAAAATCCCGCAACGGAAACTCCCGCTGCCGCTGCATGTGGGCCTGGAAACCCGACAGAATGCGCCGCCGGCACTGCCAACCCAGACCTTTTGCCTCCATGAG
>CALGOE010000180.1 GCA_937958145.1 uncultured Desulfobacca sp. | reverse complement strand
ATATGGATGGAATAGAGAAGATAGCAGGTGTAAGGGCCTAAAGTGTAAATACCAGGCGAGAGGCGAGGGGCAATAGGTTTTTCTCTGGCCTTTGGCCTCTTGCCTTTTCTTTGGGAAGAAAATCATGAAACTCAAAGACTTTCCTGAGCATATCCAGAAACACCTGATTCCCGAGGTGACCGGCCAGGTGGTGTACCGGTGTCTGGACTGTGGGACGGAATACGACATCGACCGCCTCCTCTACACGTGTCCCGCATGCCACAGCGTGCTCCTTCTCGCCGACCTTGCCTTTGACCGCGTGAAGAAGATCGACTCAAAGACCTGGCACCAGATCTTTGATTATCGGAAGATGCTCAATATCGCGGCTCTTAAGGGAATCTATCGTTACCACGAGTTTATCGGACCGATGATGCCCCTTGATGCGGTCATCTGTTTGGGCGAGGGGCATACCCCCATGGTGGAGGCCAACGCATATCTCCAGGACCTGGTGGGAGCGAGGTTCTACTTCAAGAATGAGGGCCAGAACCCGAGCGCCTCCTTCAAGGATCGGGGCATGGCGGCGGCTCTGAGTTATCTCAACTTTATTATTCGGACCCAACAATTGGACGGCGTCCTGGCCATCTGCGCGTCCACCGGCGACACCTCGGCCGCCGCCGCCCTGTATGCCGCCTATTTGGGCCAGAAGGTCGCCTCGGCGGTGCTCCTGCCCCATGGCAAAGTAACGCCCCAGCAGCTTTCCCAGCCCTTGGGCGCCGGGGCCCGGGTCCTGGAAATCCCTGGCGTCTTTGATGACTGCATGCGGGTGGTGGAGGCCCTGTCCGAGCATTATCACGTGGCCCTGCTCAACTCCAAAAACAGCTGGCGCATCCGCGGCCAGGAATCCTACGCCTATGAAGTGGCCCAGTGGTTTGACTACGATCTCAGCGGCAAAGTCATCGTCGTGCCCATCGGCAATGCCGGGAATATTACCGCGGTGTTGGAGGGCCTCCTGCGGTTCCATGACCTGGGCATCATAGAGGCCCTGCCCAAAGTCATCGGCGTGCAATCCCGGCACGCCAACCCCGTCTTCCGCTATTATCAGGAGAAAAATCCCCAGCGCCGTCTCTTTGTGCCGGTGACGGTGCAGCCCAGCGTGGCCCAGGCAGCCATGATCGGCCGGCCGGTATCCATGCCCCGGGTCATTCGCTTGGTGGAGGAGTACAGCCGTCGTGCCGGTGATGACAGTTTTGCCGTGGTGGAGGTGACGGAACAGGAGATCATGGATAACATGCTGCTGGCCAATCGCAACGGCCACATTGCCTGCACCCAGGGAGGCGAATCGCTGGCCGGCCTGCGCGCCGCCCTGCGGGCGGGAATAGTGAACAAAGACGAAGTGGCCGTTGTCGATGCCACCGCCCATCATCTCAAATTCATCGGCTTCCAGCAGATGTATTTTGACAACAGCTTTCCTCCCGAATTCGAGGTGACCCCCAAACCCGAATACCAGAACCGCCCCCAGCTCCTGGCCCCGGAGAAGATGCCCGTGCACTCTCCCTGGACACCGGCGGAAATGCAGGAATTTACTCAGGATATGGTCCAGCAGGTGGCTGCCGCGTTAGGATTAAAGACAAAAGGTTAGCCACAAAGATCAGAGTGGGAGAAAACCCCATATTTTTGGCTTTTGGCGGCGTCACCGGCCCCCGCTGGGGACGGTGAGGAATTTCAGGGAAGAAAGCAGGGGGGCTTCGCCCCCTGGCCCCCTTCCCGGAAGGCACTTTGGCAACAACGTGTGAGGGAAGCCGCTTTTTTTCCCCAAAGGGAGGGATCGGGCGGTGCCCTCTTTACCGCCGGCCCTGCAGACCCCAGAAGGCCAGAGGCAAAAGGGCCAGGCTGACGCAGCCTGAAATAATCAGCGGCCACTGATACCCCCACGCCGCTCCCAGGGGGCCAAAAAGCAGGGCGCCGGCAAAACTGCCGCTGACACTCACCAGGCTGATGAGGCTGGAATTGCCGCCGATGCGCTCCACCTGAAAAAGACGGGCGATGGTCGTATAGCTCTCCATGAGGATGAGGGCGTCACCGAAACCGTGCACCAGCCGCCAGGCCAAGGAAACAGCCACCAGGGGGATGGTCATGAAGATATGGCCCAGCCCCGAGGTCAGCAACGCCAGGCTCAGAAAGGCCAGGGGCGACAGGCGGCCGTACCAGAAATGGCCGTAAAGATAAGCAGTGACGGCCAAAACGGCGAACTCGGTCGCCATGTACAGTCCCATGCCCCGGGGGGAGAGCCCCAGGTTCGCCTGCAGGAAAAGACCGTAGCTGGTGGTCTCGGCGCCCCAATGCAGACAGAACAGGAAGAGCCAGGTGGCGAAAAAGAGCACCGGCCGCTGCCAAAAGTCCCGGCCGTATTGCCATAAAGGGCTGTAATGCAGCTGCAGGCGCGGTAATTTGAAGGTGGGGACGAGCAATAACAGGGGGATGACGGCCAGGAGCTGCAAAGAGACGGCAAAACCCAGGCGATAAAAGAGCCAGCCACCCAG
>CALGOE010000179.1 GCA_937958145.1 uncultured Desulfobacca sp. | reverse complement strand
TCAAGCCGTTTGCAACAGACGGAAGGCTGGCCGCACTTGGCCCACCTGCTGTTTGCGGTGATTTTTGATCACCGGCTGATGATACGCCGCCAGGGCCGCGGCAGCCTCCGGGGTCCAGACCTGGAGTTGGGCCAGGGTCTCCACGACCGTGGGGTTGAGACCCCGGGCATGGCCGTCGGCAATTTTCACGGCCACTCCCAGGCCCTGGTCCACCAGAGCCAGGGCATAGCCGCATTCGGCGCCGGTTTTGGCCAGCACCCGGCCGGGCAGGGCCTGCATAATATCGGTACACAGGCGGCCGTCGCCGGCCACGAGTCTGGGATGAGCCAGACAGGCCCGGACGACTGCGGCCATGGCGTCAGTCAATGGCCCCGGGGTCAACCGGCCCTGGACAGCCGCGGCCAGTTTGGCATACGTCTGGGCAATGCGCCGCAACGGAACATAAAAGACCGGGGCCCCACAGCCGTCAATGGCCACCGTAATCTGTTCTGCCGGCACTTCCGTGACCTGGGCCACGGTGGCCAGGATGAGTTTCTGCACCGGATGATTGGTATCCAGGTAGTCAGCCACCGGCCAGCCGTGGTGCACGCAGAGGGCCAGCATGGCGGTGTGTTTGCCGGCGCAGTTGTTATGCAGGGGGGAGGGAGCCTCGCCGGCTTTGGCCAGGGCTTGGGCGGTGGGACGGTGCGAAGGGGCGTGGACGCCGCATTGAAGATGCTCGGGGCCAAGACCTAAACGGGCCAGGACCCGCTGCACGATGGCGACCTGAAAATCCTGGCCATTCAAAGAGCCGGAAAACAGGGCCAACTCCTCGTCGCCGAAACTGAAGGCCGCAGCCGCGCCGGTGGTCACAAGCGGCAGGACTTGGAGAGGTTTGGCCATGGAACGCAGGCAGACCCAAGTTTCCGGATCACCGACGGCGGCCTGCAGCCGCCCCTGCGCCTCGGCCACGGCGACATGGCCATAATGGCAGCTTTCCACCCTCTCCCCACGGGTAACTTCCACCAAGAGTTCTGGCATAGGTCCGTTCTCCTCATACTCGCAGACAAAGGCCTCGGAGCCGGGAAGGTCCAAGCCCGGCGGCCTGGCCACGCCGCCCCGACCACTGCGGCGATCCCGGCAGGATCAGGTTGACGGTAGTTATCACTGTATCGAAAGAACCACACCCAAGGCAAGGAGAAAGTGGGCGCGGCCGTTCATCAGGCGGCTGCTCAGGTGCTTCCCGGGAAAGTGGCCAGGAGCCAGGCCACCCAGTTAAAGTTTAGGGCGGGGGGCAGCTCGGGATGGGTAAAATATTTTACCGCCCGTTTGGCCAGATGCCAGCCCCGCCGGTGGTAGTGGTCCAGCAAAGCCGGTTCGTCCGTCTCCCGGAAGCCGGAGAGCAGCAAGCGCCCGGAGGAAACGGCCAGATCGGACAGATGTTCGACCTGCTCATGCTGCACTTCGTTGGGGAGATTGGCCACCACCAGATCAAAGGCACCGGTGAGACAATGGCTGGAGCCCTGGATGACCTGGACGGTCCCGGCCAGACCATGGCGCCGGGCATTGCGCCGGGTGGCCTTCACAGCCTTGGCAGCAATGTCCAGACCCAGCACCCGGGGGACCCCCAAGGCCGCCGCGGCCAGACAGAGGACGCCACTGCCACAGCCGATCTCCACCAAACGGGCTACCGGCGCCGCCGCCAGGGCATAGACCAGCAGATCCAGGCACAGGCGGGTAGTGGGATGACCCAGGGGGAAGGCCCCGCCACTGTCAATAACCATGACCTGCCTCCTGTCCGAGAACCCTCCCTGGAGGGGCCGGTCGGTGAGGAGCACCTGCTCGCTTAAGGGATACCACCACCCGGTCAGGGGCTGGTGACAAGGTTGGCCGGCAGCCATTCTACCTCCCTCCGTGCGTCGTGGCCAAGCTCTCGGCCCGGCCGGACCCGGCCGGCAAGGGCAAATATGCGTGGCGCTTACCAGAGCCAGTAAGGGCCTGGCCCCCAGGGACCCCAGTAATAGTAGACCGGCAGGCCATAGCCCCAAGGGTAGGGATAGCGTTCGGGCAACGGCAGGGGCCAAAGTTTCACCTCCTTGGCCGCAATAACCGGATAGCGATAATCCATTTCGGCTAATTTGCGGACCTCGCTGCCTTTTACCGCACCGGCGACGGTAATCTTGCGATCTTTGCGGAAAACCAGGGGATCCAAAAACCGCTCGGCCACCACCAGGAAGCGGCCCAGGGAGGTATCCGTGGTCTGGGGTTCCTGGAAATAATCCAGGGGTTTCTGAACAATTTCCACTTCCGTCTGCCCCGCCCTCGGGGTGGTCTGGGCAATAACTCCTCCCAGGATAACCATGCGGCCCTGATAGGCTTCAGGATCGCTGCTGAGAACGGCAAAACTGAGGCGCGGCTCGGCTTGCTGCCGCAGAGACCGGGAAATGGCCGGAGTGCAGGCAGCTACAGACAGCAGAAGCATCAGGAAGCAGGCCCAGCGGCAGCATTGGCCCCTGAAAGAAAAAAGGGGGGACTGTACCATAACCGATTCCTCTTCTGAACCTCACAGCCGGAGCAGTTCCCTTAAAATCCCGAAAAAAAGGGGGAACAGGATTAATGCTGATTTACCCTCTGGGGAAACCTCCGGCATAAAGCGCAATCTATCGTGTAGCAGTCATCATTGCTGGGGTTCCTGGCAATCAAGATAAACCGTCACAGTTCCTTTGACAAGAAAATCCTAAAAATTGTCAACCTTGGCAGCTTGTAAAAGTTGACAATGGTGATAGAATGGTGGCCAAGACAACTGTTACGGCAACGCCTTGCAAGCCAGGCGCCGGCTTGGCGTTCCGTCTGATGGGGAAATAATCGTGCAATTGAGCGAATGGCAGGAAATTTTTCGGCTCCCTCTGACCGACCTCTGGCCGCTGTTGGCCCAGGCCAGCCGGCAGCGGGAGGCCCGTTGTGGCCGGAATATCAGTCTATGCGTCATTATTAACGCCAAATCCGGGCATTGCCCCCAGGATTGCGCTTTTTGCGCCCAATCCCGCCGTTCCACGGCCCCGATTCAGAAATACCCCCTGCTGCCCCAGGAGCAGATGGTGGCGGCGGCGCAGGCGGCGGCAGCCCAGGGCGCGGCCCGGTTCAGTATCGTCACCTCCGGCCGGGGAGTGATGAGCCGCCAGGAACAGGAAACCATCCTGGCAACGGTGGAAGCGATTCGCCGCACCACGCCCCTAAAGGTCTGTGTCTCTTTGGGGATTGTCACCCCGGAGTTTTTGCAGGCCCTGGCCGCCGCCGGAGTCTATCGTTATCATCACAACGTGGAGACGGCAGCCTCTTTTTTTCCGCAGATTGCCACGGCCCATTCCTATGCGGAGCGGCTGGCCACCATCCGGCAGGCTAAAGAGGCGGGGTTGGCTGTGTGTGTGGGAGGTATCTTTGGCCTGGGGGAAAGTGTGGCGCAGCGATATGAAATGGCGCAGACCCTGCGGGATCTGGAGGTGGATTCCATCCCCCTGAATTTTCTCCAACCGATTCCGGGGACGCCGCTGGCCGCCCAACAGCCCCTGGAGCCTCTGCAGGCCCTGCAGATTATCCTGGCCTTTCGCCTCTTTTTTCCCAACCAGCGGCTCATCATTGCCGGCGGACGGGTCGGGACCCTGCGCTCCCTGGCCCCCTTGATGTTTGCGGCCGGCGCCGATGCCCTCATGACCGGGGATTATCTGACGACCAAAGGGCAGTTGCCGGCCCAGGACCTGCAAATGCTGCAGGACCTGGGGCTGCAGGCGGTGCCGGAGGAGATATGAGCCAAAACCTCCCGAACATGCCAGTGGTATCAGGTATCTTTGTTACCGGCACGGATACGGATGTGGGCAAGACGGTCATCGCCGCGGGTTTGACTGCGGCCCTGCGGCAGGAGGGGGTCAACGCCGCCTATTTCAAGGCGGTGCAGAGCGGCTGCCCCGAGGAAAACGGCCGCCTGGTGGCCACTGACGCCCGTCTGGCCCAGACCATGGCGGGGTTGGACGAGCCGTTGGACCGGTTGACGCCGGTGACTCTCCGGCTGCCTTTGGCCCCGGCAGTAGCCGCAGCCCAGGCAGGGGTCAGCGTGGATCTGGAGGTCATAGCCCGGGCGTACCGGGACCTGGCCAGCCGCTATGAATTTCTGGTGGTGGAGGGCGCCGGGGGCTTATACGTCCCCCTGGTGGACTATACCTTTCTGGTCCTGGACCTGGCCCGGTGGCTGCACCTGCCCGTGCTGGTGGTGGCCCGGCCGGGGTTGGGCACCATCAACCATACGGTAATGACAGTGAAAACCCTGGAGCAGGCGGGTCTGCCAGTCATAGGGATTCTTCTGAACCAGTATCCTGCTCAACCCAACCTGGCGGCCCGCACCAACCCCGAGGTGATCGAGGCCATCAGCGGCCGGCCGATTCTGGCCAAGGTGCCGGTTATTCCGGACCTGGAGCGGGAATCGGGGCGAGCCGCACTGATTGCGGCCCTGCGGCCGATCCTGTCCGCGGTCAGAGGGAAATAGGGATTAGGGATTAGTGATAAGAAATCAGTACTTAGCCACGTCTAGGGCGGCCCGTGGCCGCCGGAATCGACTGGCCCAGCATGTCTTCTCACCGGAAAAATGTCCTCTTTTGATGCCATCTTAACCCAGGAACTGGCTGACCTGGAGGCGCGGCATCTGCGCCGGCGGCTGCAAGGCGTAGAGGCGGTGCTGCCCGGGGGGAAGATCAGGGTTGACGGCCAAATATTATTGAACCTGTCCGCCAACGATTACCTGGGACTGGCCACCGAGCCCCGGCTGATTGGCGCGGCCCAGGAAGCCGCAGCCCGGTGGGGAGTGGGCAGCACGGCCTCCCGGCTCATTGTCGGCACCCTGGCGTTGCATCAGGAAGTGGAAGAGGCGGTGGCCGCGTTCAAAGGCACGGCGCGAGCCGTCTTGTTTAACTCCGGTTATGCGGCCAACGTCGGGGTGATTGCCGCCCTGGTGGACAGGGGCGACGTCATTTTCTCCGATAAACTGAACCATGCCAGCATCATTGACGGCATGCGCTTGGCCGCCGCCGCCTTTTACCGCTATCCCCATCGGGACCTGAACCGGCTGGAGGACTTGCTGCGCCAACACCGCCAGGCCCGCCGGCGATTGATCGTCACCGACAGCGTCTTTTCCGTGGACGGCGATCTGGCCCCCTTACGGGACCTGGTAGCCCTGAAAGAGCGCTACGGCGCCTGGCTGATGATCGACGAAGCCCACGGCACAGGGGTCTTTGGCGCCAAGGGGGCCGGGGTGGCCGAAGCCCAGGGGTTGTGCGAGGCCATTGAGGTGCAGATGGGCACCTTCTCCAAGGCCCTGGGCAGTTTTGGCGCCTATGTGGCCGGCTCTGCTCCCCTCATTGAAGTATTTCACAACAGGGCCCGGTCTTTCATCTATTCCACGGCCCTGCCGCCGCCGGTGTTGGGAGCGATGCGGGCGGGATTGGAGATCGTCCAGCAGGAACCGGCCAGACGGCGTTACCTGCTTGATCAGGCGTCCCTTTTCCGGCAGCGCCTGCAGGAGGGAGGTTTGCCGACCCTGACCAGCGAATCCCAGATCATCCCGGTGCTGGTGGGCGATAATGCCCGGGCCCTGGCGTATGCGGCCGCGCTGCGGCAGCGGGGGCTGATGGCGGTGGCCATCCGACCGCCCACGGTGCCTCCCGGGGGGGCCCGGCTGCGGTTTTCCCTGTCCGCGGCCCATGAGGCTGAGGAATTGGCCCAGGCGGCCCAGACCATCGTCCAGGTGGGGCAAGAGTTGGGCGTCGGTGCCAGGTGAAATGATTGAAAATACTGCGGCTGGAGCGGACCTAAAGGTCGGCTTTATTGGAATCTGCCCGGCGGCACAGGCTGGCTAGCCTTAGCAAACAATGTTGGCGGCATAGAAAACGACGTGAAACATCTGATTTTGCTCCATGGTTGGGCCACCGACAGCCGGATCTGGGAGTATCAGCGGGATCTGGCCCCAGGTCTGAGCACGTGTTGGACGCCCGATCTGCCGGTCTGGGAGGCCGGATGGCTCTGGCACCGGCTGCAAGGTTTGGCGCCGGATCAGACCGTCCTGGTGGGCTGGTCATTGGGCGCCATGCTGGCCTTGGAGGTCTGTGCCCGGGGATATGCGCCGGCAGTATTGGTACTCATGGCCGGATGCGCCAGTTTCTGCCGACGCCCCGATTATCAATTGGGGTGGCCGGCGGCGGTAGTCCGGGGCATGCGCCAGCAGTTGCGGACCAAACCGGAACAGGTAGTCCAGGAGTTTCAACGGCAGCTCCTGAGTCCGGGGGAAGCCGCCGCCCAGGAGCGTCTGGCCGCGCTACTGCCCCCCCGGCAGGACCCGCTGTGGCTGGCAGCAGGTCTGGATTATCTGCAGCACACGGACCTGCGGTCCCGGTTGCCCCAGGTCGCAGCCGGCACTATCGTCGTGATCCATGGCAGCCAGGATAGGATCGCAGCGCCGGCCCAGGGTTATTTTTTGGCCGAGCAGTTGTCCGCGTCTCAGTTGGTGCTTCTGGCGGACGCCGGTCATGTCCCCATGGTGAGCCGCTGGCAAGAAGTGAACGAACTTCTGGCCGGCTTCCTGGGCTGACAGAGCACAGGACTCGGGATGCCAACCGGGGGAGACAGGAGGAGGGAAAAAAGTATGGCATTGGCAGCGGGCAGCATTGCCCCGACGGTCTGGATCGGGCCGACCGCAGCCTTAGAGGTCGACAAAATCCGCCTGCAGCATAATTTCGGCCGCCAGGCCGGGCATTATGACCGGTTTGCGCAGGTCCAGCGACGTCTGGCCCAGGAGTTGGTCCAGAACCTGGCCGACACCGGGCAGGCCTTTGGCCGCATCCTGGAGATCGGCTGTGGCACCGGCTATCTCACCGGACTGTTGCGCCAGGCCTTTCCCCGGGCGCAGCTAACCGCCCTGGATCTGGCCCCGGCCGCCATCCGCACCGCCCAGACCCGTCTGGCCGGGACCGCAGGAATCCACTGGCTGGTGGCCGACGGCGAGCAGGAGGTGCCGGGCCGGTATGATCTCATTACCAGCAGCTCCGTCTTCCAGTGGTTCACCCAGCCGGCCCAGGCCTGCCGGCGTTACTATCAGGCCTTGCCTCCCGGCGGCGTCCTGGCCTTTGCCACCTTGGGGCCGCTGACCTTTCAGGAACTGGTCCAGAGCTTTGCTTGGGCCGGTCAACTCCACCCGGAAAGCCGCCTGCCGGCGATTCCGGCCCAATATTTTGCCGGCGTCCAGGATTGGCAGGGCTATCTGGCGGCAGCCGGCTTTCAGGAGATCCAACCCCGCCGGGAGGTGTGGCAGGAAATCTACCCCGATTTATCGGCCTTCCTGCGCGCGGTGCGGGGCATGGGCGCCACCTCCACTCGCCCCCAGTTCCTGTCCAGACGACTGCTGGCAGCCATGGCGGATTATTATTATCGCACTTTTGCCCAAGAGGGTGGTATTCGGGTGACTTATGAAGTCATGTGGCTGACGGGCACCAAGCCCCTGACCGGGGAGGAAGGGTGAACACGCTCTTTACCATCGGCTTTTCAACCCATCGCCTGGAATCCCTCCCGTATGCCCACGCCGAGATGAGCGCGCATCAGGCCATTGTGCTGGAGGAACCCCCCTCCCCTACCCTGCCCCGGGTGTTCCGGGGCGACGCCTCCATAGAGGAATATCTCTGGGAGCTGGATGCCGAATTCCCGGAGTTCGGCCGACAGCAATTGGCCATCTTGCAGGAGCTCTGGCACCAAGGCCGGGCCGTCCTGCAGATCGAACCCTATCTGGAGCGCCTGGTGGCGATTCACGAGCTTTTTGCCCAGGAGGCGACACCGGCGGAGGTCCTGGCCCGGCCGGAGCTCAGGGATGTTTATGAGATGGAGCGGGAGGCCACGGCTGCCTTGCTGCGGTTTTATGAGGTCTCCCTGCAGGCGCCCTTCCCTTTGGTGGTGGCAACGGTATTGGAGTTTGCCCGTCGCGATGCCGCCCGCTTCCGCCTGCGGGATGTTTTGCGGGCCCGGGCCCTGGCGGCGCTGGCCGGCCAGTATGAAAGCGTCTATGTGGAGACCGGCCACATGCATTTATCCCTGCCCGGCGAGCTGCGGCGGGCCTTGAACGGCCACGGCCGGGTGCGGCCCCGTTTTCTCCTGGGGGCGGTGGCCCGTCAACGCTCCCCCCGGCCCCGGGTTTTTGGACCGGGCGACGAATTGACTTTTGCCTACCTGTTCCGACGGCCCATCACGCCCGAGACGGAAAAACTCCTGGCCGCCCGCAGTCTGATTTACATCAAACTCTTGGGCAAAGATGAAGCGCCCGCCTCCGGGTCGCCGACCCCCCATTTGGATGAGGAGTTGCGCCTCAGCGCCCTTATGTGCGAACTGTCGTATGCCGACTGCGAGGAGCTGTATCCCCTCTTGAAACAGGCGCCGCCGGCCCAAGCAGGGGATCTGGTGGCCCGCTACCTCAGACAGAAAGAATCAGGCGGGCGATCTGAAAATAGGTGAAGACCCCCAACACGTCCACCATGGTGGAGATAAAGGGGGCAGAGACGACGGCCGGGTCGATGCCCAGGCGGACGAAAATGAGGGGCAGCAGACCGCCGAAAAAGGTGGCCATGGTGGAGATGACCACCAGACTCAAACCCACGGCCAGGGCCACCAGCCAACTGCCCTGCAGCCAATAGGACCAAAAAATCACGATCAGCCCCAAAAAGCTGCCCAGCATCAGGCCAATGCCCACTTCCCGGAGCAGGACCCTGAAGGCGTTGGCAAAGGTCACCTCCTTGAGGGCCAGCCCCCGGACAATGACGGTGGAGGTTTGGGAGCCGATATTGCCGCCGCTGCCAATGAGCAGCGGCACAAAGGCGGCCAGGGCCACCACAGATTGCAGCAGGGTATTCTGGTCCATGATGATGGAGCCGGTCATGGTGTTGGTGAGGAGGAGGACCAGCAGCCAACCGACCCGGCGGGCGGCCACCGTGATCATGTGGGACCGGAAATAGCTCTGTTCCTGGACCGGCACCGCGCCCAAACGATAAATATCCTCGGTGGTCTCCTCTTCCATAATATCCATGACATCATCGTGGGTGATGATGCCCACCAGGCGGTCCTCCCGGTCCACCACTGGAATGGCGATAAGGTCATATTTGCTGATCTGGCGGGCCACCTCTTCCTGGTCATCATCGGTATGAGCCGCCACCACCTCCCGCAACATGATGTCGCCGATCCTGGCCTCGGGCGCGGCCAGGACCAGATCCTTGAGGGAGACCATCCCTAACAGTCGCCGCTGCTCATCGATCACATAGCCGTAGTAAACGGTTTCTTTGTCCAGGCCGATGCGGCGGATCTTGTCCAGGGCTTCACTGACCCGGAGATGGGTCTTGAAAGAGATATATTCCGGCGTCATGATACGGCCGGCAGTATGTTCCCTGTAGCCCAGGAGGAGGGAGGTGGCCTCCCGCTCAGCCGGGCTGAGCATTTTCAACAACCGTTTGGCAACCCGGGCCGGCAGCTCATCCAGAAGCTCGGCCCGGTCGTCGGGAGACATGTGTTCCACCAGTTCCCGCACCTGCTCATCCCGGAAACCGGCCAGGAGCTTCTGTTGATCCTCAAACTCCAGATTTTCAAAGACCTCAACAGCCTTGGTCTTTTCCAGAAGCCGGAAAAACAGGGCATATTCAGAGGTCGGCAGAGACGGCAGGACCTCGGCCAGGTCGGTGGGATTTTTCTGGCTCAATAAGGCCTTCATCTCGTCCCAACGCTGCTGGGCCAACAATTCTTTCAGTGTTTCTGCCAAAGTATCCATTTCCACCCCTGATTTTGTCGCCGGTGAACTCATTCCCTATGATATAATCTTTTTATCCTCGTGCGTAACCCTTAAATTGTTAGATTCTTGTTTGCTCCCCCTCCGGCTGGCATCAGCGGACCAGAATGCGCCTGTATCATAACAGAAAGGCTAACATGTTTACCAAGAAGTATGGACAGCAATTTCTCTGGATACTCTTTTTCAGCCTCCTCGGGACGCTGGGTCTGGCGGCAGTTGCAGCAGCCCAAGCGCCTCCGAAATCCCAGAACACGGCCCTGCCGCCGCCGCCGCCAAGCACCATTCCCACTGATATCATCAAAACTCTCCAGGAGCAGATCAAGGAGCTCACAACCCAGAGTGAAGAGCAGCGGCGCCGTTTGACCAAAGCTCAGGAGGAATCCCAATCCCTGGCCGTGGCTATAAGTACCCACAAAACGGCCCTGTCTCTAGATAAGATCACGGTGGAGCAGGCCAAGGAACTGCGGCAATATTATACCCGGCACCTGGAGCAGCGACTGAAAGCCTTGACGGCCCTGGAGCAGGAACAGGAAAAATACGGCAAAATCCTGGCCGAACTGACGGAGGCCAGCAAAAAGACGGAATTGGAAAAAACGGCCCGCCCGCCGGCCAAGACGGCAGCCCAACGGGCATTGGAACAACAGTGGCGAGAACAGCAGATGTTGGCCAAAACGGCCATCAGCCGGCTGGAGGAGATCCAACAGACCATCAAAGCCCATGTGGAGCTCTTGACGCAGGAAAAGGAACTCCTGCTGGATTTCTCCCAACAATTGGAGACCTACGCGGCGGAAAGGTACCGACAGCAGCTTCTGGAGCGGCAACAACCCTCCGATATCCTGGCCCTGGCCCGGGAAGTGATGCAGGCGGCCCTGACCCTCCCCCAACGGCTGGCGGCCATGCTGGAGGAACTGATCCAATCCGGGGCGGCCAGCCGTCTCCTGACCACCTATCGCAGTCAACTTATCGGCCTGTTGATCTTCCTGATCCTGCTGCTTTACAGTATGCGGCAGCTGCGGCGGGCCAGTCGGGAATTTCGGCAAAATCTGGCAGCCAAGGCCCAGACCTTCACCCTGAAACTGATCATGGCCCTGGTGAATGCCCTGGCCCATAACTACTATCTTCTCGCCCTCATCACCTGGCTAGGCCTGACGTTGTATGTGACCCAGGTTTTCGACCGCATCCTGCCCCAGATGGTTTTGGGCGGCTTGTTCGTGATCACCGGCATCAGCCTGCTGAAACATCTCTTGTGGGCCATGTTTGCTCCCGGCGAGCCGGATCAGGGAATCATGCGGCTGCCGGACCCCACCGCCCGTTTTTACTATCGCTACGGCCTGTTGACCCTAAGTTTCGCCCTGCTCGGTTATTACCTGCTCTGGTGTCTACGGCTGGCAGGTATGGAGGGGCCCGGCTACGACTTTGCCGTGCTCATGTATATGCTGGCCGTCATCCTCTGGTTTTTCTGGTTGCTCCGCAAACCGCACCTGGAAAACCTGCTGCTGGGGGCAGAACCACCACAGCAGCGACGGTTGTCCGGTTTGATCCGTTCTGTGCGCCTCCTGGTGATACTGGGTCTCAGTCTGATCATTATCGTCGACCTGCTGGGCTTTCAGAACCTGGCCCTCTATCTGGCCGGAGCCTTCTTCCTGAGCACATTGATGTTGGCCGGTGGCTGGCTGCTGCAGCATGTGGGCAATGACCTCATTGCCGCTCTTACCTCTCCCCGGGGCTTTTTGGCTGGCACAAAACGATGGGAACCACAAACTCTGGCCAGCCTACATCTCTCCCTGACCTATGCCCTGAACACCGCCGTGGTGTTGATCACCCTTGCCGGCGTCTTTTTCAGTTGGGGAGCGGACCTGGGGGTCATCAAAAAGATCCTGGCGGCCCTGGCGCAAGGCCCGACCCTGGGACCGGTGACGCTGTCACCGATGGCCATCCTGCTGGCAGGGGCCAGCCTGTGGTTTACCCGGCAACTGTCCCGCTTCAGCCGCCTGGTCCTGGAAAGCGGTATTTTCCGGCAACGGCAATGGGATGTGGGGATCCAGCACACCATCGCCAATACCGTCCACTACGCCCTCATGACCGTGGGTATCCTGGTGGCTTTAGGATTTTTGGGCATTAATCTCGCCAGCCTGGCCATCATCGCCGGCGGTTTGGGGGTGGGCATCGGCTTTGGGTTACAGAACATCGTCAATAATTTTTTCAGCGGTCTGATTCTGTTGTTTGAGCGGCCCATCAAAGTGGGGGATCTGTTAATCATTGACGGCCAATGGGGCACTGTCAAGGCCATCCGGGTCCGCAGCACCGTCTTTGAGACTGCCGAACGGTCGGTGCTGATCATCCCCAACTCGGATCTGCTCTCCAATAAAATCCTCAACTGGACGTTTTATGGCCGGGGTCCCAACCGTCTGGCCTTAAAGATCAGCGTCGCCTATGATTCGGAGGTGAATCAGGTTACCAGGATCCTGGACCAGATCTGTCGGCAAAACCATCGGGTGCTGCCGGAACCGCCGCCCCAGGTTTTTTTCAGCGCCTATGGAGACAGTTCCCTGGACTTCACCGTCTGGGTTTTCCTGCGCAGCCCCGCGGACCGGGTGCCGGCCACCCATGAGCTCCACAGCGCCATCTTTGATACCTTCCGGGAAAAGGGTGTTGTCTTTCCCTATCCCCAGATGGACGTCCATCTGCGGACCCTGCCGCCGCAGCCGTCGGCACCGGTTCCGGCGCCGCCGGTCTTTACCCCGCCTGAAACCGAGGAGCAATAACCCTGTCGGCGCTGGCCGGCAAGGGAATATGCCTTTGGGGCCGTTTATGGCAATGGTTTGCGGTTGCTTTGTTTGGCCAACAGGCGTATTACTTCCGGATGCTGGCGCGTTTCCACAGGCATGCGGTTGGCCAGGATGGTGGCGGCCAAAGGGATCTTCCAGGTAGGTTTGGCCACTTTAAAGGTGGCGCTGGGGATCTTCCAGGCCAAGCCCGAGGGTTGGGCCGGGGTCGGCTCAACCGGAGGCCCGGCGTTGGCATCCGGACGGCGGGCCAGGCCAGTGGTCTGCGGTGGCAGCGGCAGAGCGATTTCCGTGCCGGTGTAGTCGCGCATGACCTTGAGGACATACGTCCGGGTTTCGGCAAAAGGCGGACAACCCTGGTATTTGTTGACATTGTCCGGACCGGCGTTGTAGGCGGCCAATGCCCAGACGACGTTATGATTGAATTTCTGCAGGCACATCTTGAGGTAGCGCACGCCGCCACTGATGTTTTCCTCGGGGTTGAAGGGGTCGGTGACCCCCAACAGGGCGGCGGTGCTGGGGATAAGCTGCATGAGCCCCATGGCGCCTTTGGGTGAGACAGCGTTGGGGTTGAAGTTGGATTCATGACGCATGACGGCCCAGACCAGCCGGGGGTCAACCCCATGCTGCCGGGCATATTTATTGATTAACGGTCCCCAACCGGTGGCCGGCACCGTTTCAAGGCGCTTTTTGGCCTGGCGACCGGCCAGAGCTGCTTCATATTTCTTTAACGCACTCTGGAAGGCCGCGTCATCCATCATCTCCTGCTGTTTGGCCGCGATCTTTTTTGCCACGTCCTCGGGGCTGGCCGCCAGGTTGACCGTTGGCTCAGCCTTTTTTACCGGCGGCGGCCGGAAGGCGGCCAATGGATCGACGTTGCCCTCTGCGGCTACCACCACCTGCCCCCGGTGATTGAGGCTGGGGATAAGGGCGTTGACCTCCGGCGGCGCCAGGAGGCCTGGGAGGGCCTGGGGCCCGGTCCGGGACGCAGCGGCGCCCACAGCGGCGGTTTGGCAACTCCCCGCGGGTTGGCCCTCGCCGTGGAGATAGACCAGGACGGCAAGACTGGCCCCAAGCCCCAGCAGCCAGACGAGCCAGGCCACGATCAGCAGAGGTCTGCCAGTGGTTGCGGCCACGTTCCCCCCGATAGCGACGGCATTCCTTGCATTTTCCTCAATCATCGACCTGCCGAACCCTTTCCTTGAATCCGCCGCTCAGGGAAAGACCAATCCCTTGGGCACGTCGGCAGAAAACGGCGTCAGCCAAGGGAGGTTGAGCAATGGCGGCGGCGGCGGAGGGGCGGGTGTCGCCGTCGGCGTCTCCGGCGCTTCTGCCGGCGGTTGCGCCGCAGCCACCGGTTGGAGTTTAATCTGGGCCGGGTCCAGACTCTGGCCGCTGTAATCCTGGACCACTTTTTTGACGTAATCCTGGGTTTCTTTAAAAGGCGGCATACCCTGGTGCTCAACGACGCGACCCGGTCCGGCATTATAAGCGGCCAGGGCCAGGGGCAGGTTCTGGTTAAAGCGATTCAGGCAGATTTTCAGGAAACGGACCCCGCCTTTGATGTTCTGCTCCACATCAAAGGGATCTTCAACGCCCAGGGAGGCGGCAGTCTCGGGCATGAGCTGCATCAGGCCCATGGCCCCTTTGGGCGAGACGGCAATGGGATCAAAACCCGACTCATGGCGGATAACGGTCTGCACCAGCCTGGGATCAACGCCTTGTTGCGCCGCATACTTATTGATAATCTTGCTGAGGCGGGGATCGGTAGCCAGGACAGGCGGCCGACGCCCGGGAGAAGCGGGCAGCAGCGCCGGCAGGGCGGTCCCTTTCTGGGACCATAAAACCGTGCCCTTTTTGAAGATGAAGACCTGCACCCGGCTGCTCTGGGGCTCGGGGAGAGCCCCGGGCGGCTGGCCAGCCTGGGGATTCTGATTAAAGATGCTGTCGATATAAATAGGTTTGCTAAAACTGGCCCGGGCCGCGGCCAAGGCCGGGAAGAGGGCGATGACCGTCAAAAACACGGGAAAAAACAGCCATAGTCTTTTCATAAAGAGCCTACCTGAGCGAAAGGGTCCCGAGTTGTCTACCGGCGGCGTCTTGGCGTCTCGTGGGGAGCATTCGTTCTTTCCTGGAAAAGACGTTAGGAAGCAGGGGAAGGACGCCAGTCACCGCGGCGGCCAGCGACACGGACCGAAGTCCGGCAGGTTTACACTTGTAGGTTGGAAAATTTTACCCTCGCGCAAGGTTTTTGGCAAGATTTTTTGCACGTATTCCTGAAAAAAGACAACCTTATCGTCTGTCCGGGGATAAATCACTTGTCGGCTTTCGGCACAGGTGGTATATAGGTTTCTTTGGTTATCGGTTCCGATACGTCTAATTCCCCTGCGCCGGAGGCCCACGGCGGCAAAGCCCGGGGCGGGGCAAGGAAGTGTCATGATCTTGGTTGTACTCATGTATCTGGGCGTCGGCGCCGTCGCCGGTATCCTGGCCGGTCTTCTGGGAGTGGGCGGCGGCCTGGTCATCGTGCCCATGATGGTTTTCGCCCTGACCTGGCAGGGTGTGGCCCCGGAGCATATCATGCACCTGGCTTTGGGGACTTCCCTGGCCTCAATTATCTTTACCTCCGTTTCCAGCTTTCTGGCCCACCACCGCCGGGGCGCAGTGCAATGGCAGGTGGTCCGCCGCATCGTGGTGGGAATCCTCCTGGGGACATTCCTGGGCGCCACCATCGCCTCCCGCCTCTCCACCAATGTCCTTAAGGCCATCTTTGTGGTTTTCCTCTATTATATGGCGGTCCAGTTTCTCCTGGATCGCAAGCCCAAACCGGGCCGTACCCTGCCGGGCCTGTGGGGCATGTTCGGCGTGGGGCTGGTGATCGGCTTGGTCTCGGCCTTTGTGGGCATCGGCGGCGGCACCCTGTCGGTGCCTTTCATGATTTATTGCAACCTGCCGGTGCATACAGCCATCGGCACGTCCGCGGCCATCGGTTTTCCCATCGCCATTGCCGGGGCAGTGGGATATCTCGTCAATGGCTGGGGCACAGCCAATCTGCCACCCTGGTCTCTGGGCTTTGTCTACCTGCCGGCCCTGGCGGCCATCGTGGGCTGCAGCGTTTTGACGGCGCCGTTGGGAGCCAGGCTGGCCCACAGCCTGCCGGTGGCCCACCTGAAACGCGTGTTTGCCGTCCTCCTGCTGGTCATGGGGACAAAACTGCTCACCGATCTGCTAAGGCAGTGAGAGGGCGTTATGAAACTCGATACAGCCAGGCGGGAATTATTACTGGAACGGGCCCGAACGGCCCGGGAGTATGCGTATGCGCCCTATTCCGGCTTCCGGGTCGGGGCGGCGGTCTTGACGGCGGACGGCCGGATTTTTGGCGGCGCCAATATTGAAAATGCCTCCCTGGGCGCAACGGTCTGTGCCGAGCGGGTGGCGATCTGGCAGGCGGTGGCGGCCGGCCAGCGTCGGCTCGTCGCCCTGGCCGTCTTGGCCGACACCCCGACGCCGGTGGCGCCCTGCGGCCTCTGCCGCCAGGTCTTGCAGGAATTTGCGGAGCCGGATTGTCAGGTGGTTCTGGCCAACCTGCAGGGCCAATTTCAGGTCGTTCCCTTTGACCAGCTCCTGCCCCTGGCCTTTACCTGGCCCCAGGGTAAAAAGTGGGAAGAAGGGAAAAAAGATGGGGGCTGAGGCGGCCATGGGAGGAACTCCCCGCAGCTGACCCTCAAACCCCCTCTCATCTCGGCTCACGGCCATCCTTGTAGCCCGCACCGTTTCTTTCTTAAGCCACCGTTACCTCCGGGCACAGATACACGTCCTGGACAGCATGCAGCAGGGCAATCCCCTCGGCCAGAGGCCGCTGAAAGGCCTTCCGCCCCAAAATGAGGCCGGTGCCCCCGGCCCGCTTGTTGATGACCGCCGTGCGCACGGCTTCGGCCAGGTCATTGTCACCGCTGGCGCCGCCGGAATTGATGAGGCCGATGCGCCCCATATAGCAGTTGGCCACCTGATAGCGGCACCATTCGATGGGGTGGTCCGGGGCCAGATCCGAGTAGACCCGGGGATGGGTCTTGCCGAACTTCAGGGCCGTAAAGCCGCCGTTGTTTTCCGGCATCTTTTGTTTAATGAGGTCGGCCTTGATGGTGACCCCCAGGTGGTTCGCCTGGCCGGTGAGGTCGGCGGCCACATGGTAGTCTTTCTCCGCGGTCTTGAAGGCCGGGTTGCGGGTATAACACCAGAGGATGGTGGCCAGACCCAATTCGTGGGCCTGCTGAAAGGCCTCGCTGATCTCCTGAATCTGGCGCCGGCATTCGGGGGCGCCGAAATAAATGGTGGCACCGACGGCCACCGCCCCCATTTCAAAGGCTTGCTCCACCCGGGCAAAGAGCGTCTGATCGTGTTGGCTGGGGTAGCTCAACAGCTCATTGTGGTTAATTTTAAGGACAAAGGGGATCTTGTGGGCATAGCGCCTTGCAACGCTGGCCAACACCCCCAACGTGGAGGCCACGGCGCTGCAGCCGCCCTCAATGGCCAGCTTGACAATGTTTTCCGGGTCGAAGTAAATGGGGTTGGGGGCAAAAGAGGCCCCGGCGGAGTGTTCAACGCCCTGATCCACCGGCAGGATGGAAAGGTAGCCGGTGCCGGCCAGACGACCGTGATTGAATAGGGCCGCCAATGACCGCAGCACCGGAATGGGCCGGTCGCTTAATAAGAAAACCCGGTCCAAGAAATCAGGCCCCGGCAGATGCAGAGTTTCTTTGGCAAACCCCCGGCACTGGTAGCGCAACAGCGCTTCCCCGTCCGGTCCTAATAAACTGATTATTTTCTCCAGCATCGGCTTCCTCCGATATCGTTATGATCTGCGGTTCGCTGCCAGGTATCAACCGAGGCTCGGGGAGAACCAGGTTCGGCCCCCCGCAGTGACTGTAAAAGAATCGTTCCTTTGGCAGTGTACAACAAAAAGCCGGCGTTTGGGTAAAAAAGTGGCTGGCAACCGCTGTTATCTTTTCTGATCCAGGACTTCCCGGGCCACCGCCGCGGCGCGGTTTGAGGCGCCGGGCCCGCCCAGGCGTTGCCTGATCCTTTTCAGACCGGCTTGTATACGGGCCAGGTGGTCGGTGTCGGTGATCAGGTCCAGGACCGCGGCAGTTAAACGGGCCGGGGTAGCCTCATCCTGGATCAGTTCCGGAAAGAGGGCGGCTTCGGCCAGGAGGTTGGCCATACCGATGTGGGGCACCCGGATGAGGAGGCGGCCGACGTGGTAGGTCAGAGGCGACAGGCGGTAGAGGATGACCATGGGGGTGCCCATGAGAGCGGTCTCCAGAGTGGCGGTCCCTGAAGCCACCAGAGCCAGGTCAGCAGCCGCCAGGACTTCGTAGGTCTGATGCTGCACCAGACTCACGGGCGCCGGGCTTGGGGCCAGGAAGGGCGTGACGAACTCCGGCGCGACCGTGGGTGCCAACGGCAGGAGAAAGCGACAACGAGGCAGCAGTTCCTGGAGCTGCCCGGCGCTGGCCAGCATAACCGGCAGAAGTTGACGGATTTCTCCGGTGCGGCTGCCAGGCAAGAGGGCGATGGCCAGATCCCGGTCCTGGAGACCGAAACTGGCACGCAGCTCCGGCCGGGGCGGCAGGGCGGGCAGAGTCTCCAGGAGGGGATGGCCCACATACGTAACACAGACGCCGTGGCGGCGGTAAAATTCTTCCTCAAAAGGAAAGATGACCACCATGCGGTCTACCAGACGGGCGATGGTTTTAACCCGGCCCCGGCGCCAGGCCCAGACCTGGGGGCTGATGTAATACATGACCGGCACCCGGCACCGGTGGGCCAGCCGCATGACCAAAAAATTAAAATCCGGAAAATCCACCAGGATGACCAGATCGGGGCGTTCGGTCTGCAGGTACTGCCAGAGCCGGCGCAGGGCCCGCCAGAGAACCGGGATTTTGTGAATCACCTCGGTGAGGCCGATGACCGCCAGGTCTTCGGCCCGGCAGGCCAGACGCATCCCTTGGGCAGCCAGGGCCGCGCCGCCGATGCCATAGAGGTCCACCTGGGGCACCAGCTCCCGCAAGGCCTGGATAAGGCGGGCGGCGTGCTTGTCGCCCGAGGCCTCGCCAGCCACCAGCAGGATTTTGACCGGCCTCATTTCTGTCTGGCCAAACGCATGGCGGCGTTAATATCCAGGGCCAAAGCCAAAGCCTCCTTGCCGGCCTCGCCGCTGACCACCGGTTCCTGCCGTGTGGCCACGGCCTCGAGGAACGCCGCAATCTCCTTCATGAGGGGATCGGCCGGGGGGAATTTGATGGTATCCAGATGGATCCCCGGCAGGATGCCGCCGGGCTGGCCGGTGTGCTCAACCACCATAAGTTCCCGGGCCTCGAAATCTACGGAAAGATAGGTATGGGGCTGGAAGAGCCGGAATTTGCGCATGCTCTTGATGGAGATGCGGCTGGCCGTCAGGTTGGCGATGCAGCCGGTGTCAAATTCCAGACGGGCATTGGCCAGATCAATGGAATCGGTGAGCACCGACACCCCCGCGGCCCGGATCTCCGTAACCTGCCCGGGAACCAGGGCCAGGACCAGGTCCAGATCGTGGATCATGAGATCGCGGACCACGTCCACATCGGTACCCCGCTCCTTGAAAAAGGACAGCCGGTGGATTTCGATGAATCGGGGGTCATGAACCCGGCGGATCAGCTCTTCCATGGCCGGGTTGAAGCGTTCCAGGTGGCCCACCTGAAGGATGCGCCCCTGTCGGCGGGCCAGGGTTACCAGTTCCTCGGCCTCGGCCACGCTGGTGGCCAAAGGTTTTTCGGCCAGGACGTCAATGCCATGGCGGAGACAGTCCTGAACCACGGCATAATGCCCGGTAGTGGGCACCGCCACGCTCACCGCCTGGACCTGGGGCAAAAGCTCCCGGTAATCGGTATAGGCCCGGGTCTGACACTCCTGGGCAACGCGGCTGGCCTTGTCCGGATCAATATCAACCACGCCCATCAGCTCAGCGTTGGCCAGGGCAGCATATTTTTGGGCGTGAAAACGCCCCAAATAGCCGACACCGATGACGCCGGCTTTAATTTTCTCCATGGCTGCTCACCTCGGCGGAATCACCCCGGTCGGCTATAACCCCAGTTCTTTGGCCAACTGGTTGTGGAACATCTGGGAGGCCTCCCGATTGCCCATAAAGCCACCCATCCGCACCCCCACCGACGTAATGTTATTGGGTTGGGCGTCCATATTGATCTTGACATCCTCACCGTTGGCATCAACACCGGCGATGGTCGCCTTGGTGGGGGTAACCCGACGTTCGGAAATCTTGATGCGGAAGTGTTTACAGGTGTTCTGAACCGCCTGATCCATCTCCGCCAGGGAGCGCGGATAGTCCCGGGTCAGGGTTCCCTCCATCCATTTATAGCCGGCCAGGGCACCGGTGGCGCCGACGCCCACCAAAGCGGTCTCGACACAGCCGCCGACGAGGGTCAACCCGACCAACAGGCTGGCCAGAGCCCGATATAGTCTCCTGATCATCCCTGCCTCCTTGCGATAACAAGCCTGATTGCCCGTTTATGCCACGATTGGCTTGGCGTGTCAATAGATTTTCCCAGGATCAGGATTCCGTCTCCAGGTATCCCAAGCTTACTGAGGGGTCATGAAGAAAGTGGGGGCAAAAACCGCAAAGGCTGATGAAAGCCCCGCAGGAGCGTGCCGCCGGGGCTGGGTCGTGGTATAATAGAGCCGTAAACATTAGGTTATTTCCTTCTTCCTCGCTGCAGGTGAATGTGGCCGAAAAGGAGGCTGAGCATGGAGGTACGGGAAGCAATCTATCAACGGCGCAGCATCCGGGCTTTCACCCCGGAAGCGGTGGCGAAAAAAACCCTGCTGCAGTTAGTGGACGCGGCGGTCCAGGCGCCCTCAGCCCGGAACATGCAGCCGTGGCATTTCGTCGTCGTCACCGGCAGGGCCCGGGAGCGTTTAGTCCAAAAGCTGTTGAGTCTTTATGATCAGGAGCTAGCCCAGGGGGTGGTGCCCCCGGCCATGGAACTGCCGGAGCCTTTTCAATCCAGAATCAATCAATTTCTCGCAGCCTTGCAGTCCTGGCCGCAGGGCGACAGGCCGGTGGAGCTGCAGCGCGGCAGTCTGGCTTTCTATGGCGCCCCCGCCGTGATCCTGGTGGCCTTGGATCAGCGTCTGTCCCTGGACCGACTTTTTGACCTGGGCGCAGCAGTGCAGAACCTGCTGCTCATGGCCCACTCCTTGGGTCTGGGCACCTGTGTCATCGGCATTGCCCTGCGGTATGTCAATCAGATCCGCCAGGAACTGCAGCTGCCCGAAAGCATTCATCCGGTCATGACCATTGCCGTGGGCAAACCTGATGCCACCCACCCCATTACGGCCTTCCGGGCCGGCCGCCAGGATCTGGCGGCTTGCCTGACCTGGATAGAATAATGAGAGCACGAGCCCCAGGCCTCGAGCCGCCACTCTTGTGCTTGCCGCTCAAGAATAATCAGGCAGCCATTACCTGCCCTGGTGGGGGCGTTCCGGGCTTTGGCCCCCGGGCCGACCGGCGGCGCCCTATATGAACGCTCCGTTTGCTCTCGATGTGCCGGCCGTCTGGCAGGACGCCGCGGCCGCAGCTCTGGCGGTGCAGGGGGTGGTCCTGGTGGTGGGCGGCCCGGACAGCGGCAAAAGCACTCTGTGCCGCCATCTCCTGCAGTCAGCCCGGGACCAGGGCCGATCTGTGGCTTTTATCGATGCGGACCTGGGGCAATCCCACCTGGGACCACCCACGACCATCGGCTTGAATTTTTATCCGCCGCATCCTCCTGATGATTTTGGCCTGCAGCCCGATAGACTCTATTTCATCGGTCAAACTTCCCCCTCAGGCCGGATGTTGGAAACCGTGGTGGGGCTGCGGGGTCTGGTGGCCGCGGCCCGCCGCCGCTGCCGGCTGATCCTGGTCAACACCAGCGGTTTCATCAGTGGGCCGGCCGCGGTGCGTCTGAAAACGGCCAAGGCTGAGGTCCTCAGACCCCGTCTTGGCCTGGTGCTCGTCCGCGGCAACGAGACAGCCTCGCTCCTGCCGCCCTTGACCCTCCTCTGTCAAGAGACCCGTCTTTTGCCGGTCTCGCATCAGGCCCGGTTGAAGTCCTGGGAGGAACGCCGGCGCTACCGAGAGGAGCGTTTTGCCGCCTTTTTTGCCAAGGCCAGACCACAACGGTTCCCCCTGGCGGGCCGTTGCTGGCTGGATTTTCCTTGGGCCCAAGGTCTGGAGATAACAACGGCGGAAAAGCAGGAGTTGCAGGAGCTGGCAGAGACCGTAATATGGCGGGCCGAGCGCAGCGGTGGCTTCGTGTATCTGGTGACGGCAGCGCCTCTGCCGGAGGCAGCCCAGAGCCTTTTGGCGGCGCGGTTGTCTCCCGAACGACTGGTCTGGACAGCCTGGCCCAACTTGGAATTTCGGCTGGTGGGGCTTCTGGACAAGGATATGCTCACCCTTTCCCTGGGAATCCTCCTCGACATGGCTTGGCACCAGGAAGAGCTCACCCTGCTGACGCCCCTACCGGACCAAAAACTGCCTGCAGTCCGGTTCCTCCGGCTGGGGAAACTGCGTCTGACCCCCTCGGGCCAGGAGCTACCGCCGCTGTGACCTTTGGGCCGGGACGGTTTGCACCTCTGCGGGAATCTCGGCCAGGCGGCGCTGCATGTCGGCAAGCCGAGCAGCCCGCGCCGACGCGGGAAAGGCGCTGTGGATAAATTGGCGCAGCCAGCGCTCCACCTGCCGCCGTTCGGAGGCCGACACCGCCCCCGGCACCACGGCAGGCTCCGCTACCTTTTCGGTCAAGCGCTTGAGAAGGCTGAGTTTGGTGGTCTCGGGCAATTCCCGGCTGCGCAGCACCAGGCGCAGGAAAAATTTCAAGGCCGCGGCCTCCAGGCTGGGGTCGTCAGCCGCCAGGTGGCGGATCTCCTGCCAGGCGAGGTCATAGGTGCGGCCCAATTCGTTGCCCGGAGCCCGACCGCTGTACAGGCGGATGGCCTCAAGGCCCACGATGGCGGTGTACCGCGCCAGAAAAAAGCGGGCCAGAATTTCCTTCCCGCCGGAAAAGGCGGCGCGTCGCCCCCAGTACCAGGGGCTGGCGATATTTTTCAGCATCCAGGCCCATTGCACGACCTTGTCCAGACGGTGCCGCCGCAGGAAGCGATAGGCCGGATGGGAGACACAGAGTTGATAAAGGTCATGGCAGTAAAGAATCGTTTGGAGTTTTAAATCCTTCAAGACCCGCAGCGGGAGGGTGGTCAGCAGTTCCTGGAGGCGGACACTGATCCGGGTGTGCAGGTTGATCAACCCAGCCAGGGAGGCGTGCAATTCCGGCCGTTCCTCCCCCGGATGGTAGACGGCCGCGATCTGCTGCACCAGATCCATGGACAGGTTCAGCAGGGACCGGAGGGTAAACGTCGTCTCAGGCCACACCTGCAACAAGAAGCGGCGGCGGTAGGTCCGGACCAACTCCAGGGCCTGCCGGTCCTCGGGACGCAAATCTGGAAACGGCAGGATGAGGTCATCCTCTTGATCCGGCACGGCGGCCAAAGAGCGCAGCACCTGCCGACGGGTCCAAAAACGCACGGCCACCAGAGACGCCAGCCAGAAAATGACGCCGGCGCCGGCGAGAAGCCACAGCCAAGAATCGAACATACCTATATTCTTTTCTCTTATCCTCTCTTTTTCCCCTGTTTTTTTGTCCTACCCCAGCCAGGCCGCGTACAAAAAGGCCAAGGTTAAGGCCAGACCCAGGAGAAAATGGGTTTGAATGGTGAGGGCCTGGATGGCCACAAAGGCTTCGTCCGTGGGGTCCGTGCCCCGGATCTGCCGGATGGCGTTCACCGCCAAGGGGAGGGCCACCAGACCGGCGAAGAGATGGCCGGGGAAATGGAAGAGCTGCCTGAGAAAGGGCAGACAGAGAAAAGGCGCCAACATGAGGCCGGCATAAACCAGCCTGGCCCGGTCCAGACCCAGGCGGACGACCAGGTGTTCTTTGGCCGCGGCGCGGTCCGCCTCCAGGTCCGGGAACTCATTGATCCAGAGGATGGCGGTGATCAGGAAGGCCAGGGGCAGGCCGAGATAGAAGGCGGCGGCGCTCACGCTGCCGGTGAGGGCGTAATAGGCCCCCAAAGTCAGGATGGGGCCAAAGGCCAGGAAGATGGTCATCTCGCCCAGACCTTTGCTCATCAACTGGACCGGGGCGGCGGAATAGAGATAGGCGGCGGCCAGACCGAACAGCCCCAGGAGGGCTACCCAGGGCCGGCCGGAAGAGACCAGCACCAGACCGCAGAAAACCCCCAGTCCCAGGCAGGCATAGGCCAGGTTGCGGACCGTGACGGCGCTCATCTCACCGTTCTGGATGACCCGGCTGCCGCCGCTGAAGGGCGTGGCATATTGGTTCAGGGGATCGCTGCCAAAGGAATCGTAATAATCATTGATGAGATTGCCGCCGGTGTGCAGGCCGGCCACACCCAGAACGGTCAGGAAAAAATACCAGAACCCTTCCCAGGTCTGTTCATAGACCGCCAGGGCCCCGGCCAGGGCCACCGGCATCAGGGAACCGGTAAGAAAGGGCAGTCTGGCCGCCCTGATCAACACCCCGAGACGCATACTCCCTCCTTTTGCCTAAAGTGTATGGTCGTGCCGTCTTTTTTTGCAGATTGCGACTTAAATGCCTGATCGTCCTCTGCCTGGCCGCTCCCCATGGTCTGGACCGGCACTTCTACGTGACCTCAGCGGCACGATATGATACAAAGATAGTGCCCATCCGGAAACGTACACGTGGTTCATGGAAGGCGAGGCCACTGAGGCAAAAGTCTTTTGATAGGGGCGGGTCTGAGACTCGCCCCTCCCAAGGCTACCCTGTATTTTTGGACTTTTCGGATGAGCACTAGATAGTGATTCGCATCTTCATCTTACAGGCAAGGATAAAGCGATGCAAGCCATGGTTTTGGAGTTTCCCGGTCCCATCACCACCAACCCTCTCCTGTTGCAGGAGTTACCGCCGCCGTTGCCGGGTCCGGGGGAGATGGTGGTCAGAGTCCAGTATTGCGGCGTCTGCCATACCGATCTGCATATCGTTGAGGGGGAACTGCCGTTGGCCCGGCTTCCCCTGATTCCAGGGCATCAGGTGGTGGGCCAGGTTATGGAGCTGGGCCCCCGCACCGACCGTTTCCAGGTAGGCGACCGGGTGGGGTTGGCCTGGCTGCGTTGGGCCTGCGGAGAGTGCCGCTTCTGCCGCCGGGACTTGGAGAACCTGTGCGAGCGGGCGCAGTTTACCGGTTTTCATCTGGATGGCGGCTATGCCCAGCTCATGGTGGCGCCCGCCGCCTTTGCCTATCGCCTGCCGGAGGATTTCCCGGCCGCCAACGCCGCGCCCCTGCTCTGTGCCGGCATTATCGGCTACCGGGCCCTGAAACGCAGCGACATCAAGCCGGGCGGCCGTCTGGGTCTCTATGGTTTCGGCGGCTCGGCCCATCTGGCCATCCAGATCGCCCGCCACTGGCAATGCGAAGTATATGTCTTTACCCGCAGTCCCGGCCACCAGGAGTTGGCCCGACAGTTGGGAGCGGCCTGGGTCGGTCAGGCCCAGGACACCCCGCCGGCGCCCCTGGACAGCGCCATCATCTTTGCCCCGGCCGGGCAGCTGGTGCCCGAAGCCCTGCGGGTCCTGGACAAGGGCGGGACTTTGGCCCTGGCCGGCATCCACATGTCCCAGATTCCACCCCTGGATTATGACAAGCACCTGTATTATGAAAAAAACGTGCGCTCGGTGACGGCCAGCACCCGCCGGGATGGGGAAGAATTATTGGCTTTGGCCGCGCAGATCCCCTTGCGCACGGAAATCCAGGAGTTCCCCCTGGCAGAGGCCAATACCGCCTTGCAGCTCCTCAAGGCCGGAAAAATCAATGGCGCCGCCGTCCTGGCGATGCCGATTTGAGGTTAGAGCAAGGGCTTGGCTGGTTCGGCAAAGCCTCTCCCCGGCTTCCTGGCATCATCAAGGTGCAACCGCCCAGCTCTGCCAACGGCGTTGCCTTTAGACATAAAACCTCCTGCCCATGCCGGGCCGGCGCCGTCCCCGGGAACGGCAGCCGGGGCAATGGCGTCAGACCCGGCAGGGGGAGAGTCTCTGCTCCCACCCCCCGGAAGATCTGGTGGTGGCAGGGTTCGGCGGCTTTGTTGAGCAGAAGGCCAAGAATCTGTTATCGGGACAGAACCGGCGGGTGCAGCCTTTTGTCGCCTCGTTATTGGACGGCGTTGATGTCCGGGAGACCATCCGGCATTGGGAGAAAGTGCTTTCGGGGCGATGGCGGCCCAGCCCCCCAACCTGGCCCGGGAGCGGGGCCGGAAGGTCAGAAATTGCCATGAATCTCTCGACAACGGCTTGCAACCTGATCGTTCTCATTCTGGCCCTGCTCATTCTCCTGGCCGGGGTGGCCTACTGTTTTATCAACCGGCTGCTGCGGAAGGTCAAAGAGGCCCAACAGAAGTTAATAGCCCTGGCCACCATCGATGATCTGACCCAACTGTATAACCGGCGTTATTTCTTCGTGCGTTTTCAACAGGAACTGGAGCGGGCCAAACGCTACCAACGGCCTTTGAGTTGCTTGATTTTGGACCTGGACCATTTCAAGCAGGTGAACGATACCTATGGTCATCTCGCCGGGGATCAAGTCCTAAAGGAAATTGCTCATATTCTCAAGACCCAGTGCCGCCAGAGCGACCTGGCCGGCCGCTATGGCGGCGAGGAAATGATTGTCCTGTTACCGGAAACCGATGCCCACGGCGCGTTCGCCATTGCCGAACGGGTCCGGGAGATGATCCAGAACCACGAGACGGTGAGCGCCAAAGGGCAGTCCATTCGGGTCACGGTGAGCATCGGCGTGGCCCACCTGAACGGCGCCGAGGTCGGCGCCGTTGACAACCCTGACCGCATTGTCCAGTATGCCGACGATGCCCTGCTGGCGGCCAAAAAAAAAGGGCGGAACCGGATCAAGCTCTATCAGTCAACCTGAGGGACTGCCGCAGCCGGGGGGCGGCGGCGCTGTCCGGCCTGTCATCGGTCCTTGCCCGATCCGACCGCTGGTGATATAGTGAAATTATAGCCTCCACGGCGACGTGGCGGCAGCGTGGGAATCATGTTTGGGGCCATCAGGAAACGGGAAACAACGCAGCGGCTGGAATTATCCCTGGTCATGTATGCGGACCAGGTCAGCCTGGTGTTGGATAAAGGGCGCTGTCTGAAGTGCGAGATCTGCTCCACGGTCTGCCCGCGGCAGGCGGTGCGTCTGTTGGCCGGTGAGGCGACCCTGGACATCACCATTGAGCCGCGGCTGTGCGTTCTTTGTGAAGTGTGCTCCCATTTCTGTCCCACCGGGGCTGTCACCCTGCTTTATAACGGCCGCCCCAAGGCCATTCTGGCCGACAACCGGGGCGTAGCCCCCTTTTATCCGCCCATTACCCTGGATGCCGAAAAATGCCCGGAGCCCTGCCCGCCGCTGCCCGAGGGCGAGGTCCATTGGTGCCGCCGCGAACGCCAGCTCGTGGCCAATACCCTGGCCGAGTGCCCGAAATCCTGCCGGCTCTGTCTCAATGCCTGCCCCCGTCAGGTGGTGCAATTGGCCGCAGACGGCAGCCACGTCTTCCCGAACCCGGCCGAATGCCTGCGCTGCCAGCAATGTCTGCAGGTCTGCCGCACCCAGGCTATTCAAATCGTGCCCAAATTTATCGGCCAGGTGCTTATCCACGACACCCTTTGCCCACCGGACTGTCGCAAGTGCATTGACCTCTGCCCCGTTAAACTCATCGTCCGGGAAGGGGAGCGGGTCCGGATGAAAGCCGACACCTGCAGCCTTTGCGGCGTCTGCCGCAACATCTGCCCGGAGGGGGCCATAACCCTTGTCCGGCAGGAAATAGTGGCCGCCCCCGGGGAATACTCTAAGGCCTGGGACACAGCCGTGGGCAAGTTAGTGAGCGGCTGCTAGAGGAAACCTTCATACCGGGGGGCTGATTTGCTCAGGATCGCTTTAACTCGGACCGTGCCGACTGGAAACCGTCTTTCCCATGCCTGATTCACGCCGCCTCGGCCTCTATATCTGTCACTGTGGTCTGAATATCGCCGGGGTCCTCCGACCGGGCACCCTGGCGGCCCGGGGGCAGCAGCTGCCCGGGGTGGTCGTCAGCCGCCACCAGCTCTATAGTTGTTCCGAGGCCGGCCAGAAAGAAATCCTCGACGATATCACCGCCAACCGCCTCAATCGGGTGGTCATCGCCGCCTGCTCCCCCAAGATGCACGAATTGACTTTCCGGCGGCTGTTGGCCGAAGCCGGCCTGAATCCATATTTTCTGGAGATAGTGAACATCCGGGAGCAGTGTTCCTGGGTCCACGCCCTGGATCCCCAGGCGGCGGCAGCCAAGGCCCTGGACCTCATCGGCATGGGAGTGGCCAAAGTACTCCTGGCCCAACCGCTCTCTGAGCGGCAGGTGCCGGTGACCAAACGGGCCCTGGTTATCGGCGGTGGCCCGGCCGGGCTGCGGGCCGCCCTGGATATTGCCGAAGCCGGTCATGACGTTATCCTGGTCGAGAAAAAGCCCATCCTGGGGGGGTGGGCCAATGCCCTGTTCCGCACCTTTCCCCACGGCCAAAGGGCCTTTACCCTGATCAATCCCTTGATGGCGGCGGTCAGTCTCCATCCCCGCATCACCCTGCTGGTGGCAAGCGAGGTGACGGCGATCCGCGGCCATTTGGGAAGCTATCAGGTGGAAGTGAGCCAACTCCCCCGGCAGGTGAGCGCGGCCTGTGATGCCTGCGGCCGCTGCCAGGAAGTCTGCCCGGAACAGGAGGAGGGACGGGCTGCCATCTATTTGCCCTCCGAATCTGCTTTCCCCGGCGGCTTTATCATCGACGGGGCCCGCTGCACCGGCTGCGGGGCCTGTGTGCCGGTCTGCCCGCACCAGGCCATCCGCCTGACAGTTGAGCCGCAACAGTATCATTTCCAGGTGGGCACGTTGGTGGTGGCCACCGGCTTGACGCCCTTCAACCCCACGGGCAGCCGCTATGCAGCCTGGGCCAGCCTGCCCGGAGTTTTGACTTCGGTGGAGCTGGAGGCAAGACTGGCCGCCCTGGAGAAAGAGCCAACCCAGACCCTCATCCCTACCGCCAACCCCCAGGATATTGCCTTCATTCTCTGCGTCGGCTCCCGGGAGGCCGAAGGCAACCGCTACTGCTCCCGGGTCTGCTGTCCCACCGCCCTGAAACAGGCCCTGGAACTGAAAAGCCGCTATCCCCAGGCCCGTATCCGGATTTATTATCGGGATATCCGCACCGTGCGCCGGGAGTGGGAGGAGCTTTATACCAGGGCCCGGCAGGCCGGCATCCTCTTCCTGCGGGGACCGGTCCGGGACATCCGGGCCGAAGCCGGCCGGCTCACAATCGAGGCGGACAACGAGCTTCTCGGGGTGCCCAGCGAAGACAGGGTGGAGTTGGCCATCCTGATGGTGGGTCTGACCCCCGGCGAGGGTCGGCCCCTCCAGGAGACCTTGAAATTGCCCGTGGGGGAAGACGGCTTTTTTCTGGAGGCCCACCCCAAGCTCCGGCCCCTGGAGACGGTCCTCGACGGCGTCTTCCTGGCCGGGGCCTGTCAAGGCCCCAAGGACCTGGCCGCCACCATGGCCCAGGCCAGCGGCGCCGCCGCCAAGGTCATGGGATTATTGGCCCATGACAGCCTGACCCTGGACGGCATCGTCTGTGAAATCGACCCGGAGAAATGCACCGGCTGTCAACGCTGCTTCAAACAATGCCCTTTCCAGGCCATCGACTTGCAGACCCACGATGACAAGACCATCGCCCAGGTCATTACTTCAGCCTGCAAAGGCTGCGGCGTCTGCGCCGGGGCCTGTCCGGCCGGCGCCGTCATTGCCCACGGCTTTACCGATGACATGCTGTTGGCCCAAATCGATGCGGCCCTGGCCGAGAACCCCCAGGAAAAAATCCTGGCCTTTGCCTGCAACTGGTGTTCCTATGCCGGCGCGGATTTTGCCGGCGTGTCCCGGCTCCAATACCCGCCCCACGTCCGGCTGATCCGCACCATGTGCGCCGGGCGGGTCCACCCCAAACTGGTGGAATACGCCCTGGCCAAAGGCGCCGGCCTGGTCCTGGTCAGCGGCTGCCGTCTCCCCAGCGACTGCCATTATCTTTCCGGCAACATCCACGCCAAAGCCCGCATGGAAAAACTCAAAGCCAAGCTGGCCAAACAGGGCCTTAACCCGGAACGCCTGCAGATGGCCTGGCTCTCGGCCACCGAAGGCCGGGCCTTCCAGCAGCTCATGGTGGCGCTGACCGCAAAACTGGCAGAACTGCAGGCTGCAAATGAGTATCAGGAAATGGACCATCGGGATGAGATAAAAGAATAAATTTCTTGTCTCCCCCTCAACCTCATTGCCACTGCCCCTCTGTTTTGGTACAGAGGGCCTGCACCAGAGACCTATGGCAAAGAAAAAGCTCCTCCTCTGCAACTGTCCTGACCTCAAGGTGGATCTGGCGGCGGTCCTGGCTGAACTGGCTGCCCAGGATCTGTCTGCGGAGATCCTGGCGCCCTGTTGCACGCCGGCGGGGTTGGCCAGGCTGCAGGACATCCTGGCCAAGGCACCCCAGGATTTTGTCCTGGCCGCGTGCGGGCCGGAGTTGAGCCATCGGTTCTTTCGACTCCTGACAGCCATGCATGTGCCGGTGGTCGATCTTTGGGCCTGGCGGGATCCGGTGGCGGCGGCCAGCGAATTGCTCCTGGCCGCGGTCCACGGAACAGAGCCGCCGGCGCCGTTGCCGCCAGGGCCGCCCGCGGTCCTGGTCATCGGCGGCGGGGTTGGAGGCTGCGAGGTCGCCCTGGACCTGGCCAAGGCCGGGGTCAAGGTCTATCTAGTGGATGAATCCCTCTCCATCGGCGGCACCATGGCCAAATTGGACAAGACCTTTCCCACCCTGGACTGCTCCATCTGTATCCTGGGACCCAAACTGGTGGAGGTGGCCACCCATCCCCACATCGAGTTGTTGACCTACGCCCAAGTGGAGCGCCTGTCCGGCAGGCCCGGGGCTTTCCGGGTGGACGTTACCCTGAAACCCCGCTACGTGGACATGAGCAAGTGTGTGGGCTGCGGCAGCTGCGCCGAGGTCTGCCCGGTGATCGTGGCCAGCCGCTGGAACCTGGGCCTGAAACCCCGCAAATGCATCCGTATCATCTTTGCCCAGGCAGTGCCGTTGCGGTCCACCATAGAAAAAGAGTATTGTATCGACTGCCGCCTCTGCGCCCAGGTCTGCGGCCGGCAGGCCATCAATCTGGACGATGCGCCCCGGACCCGCCACCTGCAGGTCAGCGCCGTGGTCGTGGCCACCGGCGCCCAGCCCTTCGATCCGACCATCAAGAGCATCTACGGCTATGGCCGGCTGCCGCAGGTGCTTACCAACCTGGAGTTTGAACGCCTGCTCAGCGCCTCCGGCCCGACCCTGGGGCGGCTGGTGACGCCGACTGCGGCCCCGGTGCGGCGTTTGGCCTTTATTCAATGCGTGGGTTCCCGGGACCGGCGCTTCCTGCCCTATTGCTCCGGCTATTGCTGCACCGCCTCCATCAAAGAAGCCATGGTGGCCCTGGAGCACGATCCGAACCTGGCGGTGACGATTTTTTATAACGATATCCGGACCCCGGGCAAGGGCTTTGAAGAGCTTTACCAGCGGGCCCAGGAGGCCGGCGTGCAGTTCATCAAGGCCCTGCCCGGGCGCGTGGCAGAGGACGGCGGCGGCGGGCTGTTGATCAGCTACGACGATCCCCAACACGGCCGTCGGACCTTGGCCGTGGACCTGGCGGTGCTGGCCGTGGGCCTGGTCGGACCGCCGACGCCGCCGCCCTTTACCGACGGGACGCCGGTCCAGGATGAACACGGCTTTTTCCAGGGACAACATCCCCTCTTGCATCCGGTGGAGTCGAGCCGGCCCGGGGTCTTTCTGGTGGGAACCTGCGTCGGCCCCCAGGATATATCCGAGACGGTCTGCCAGGCCAGCGGCGCCGCCGGCCGGGTGCTGCGGCTCCTGGCCAGCCTGCCGGGAAAGGGCGTGAGCCTGACAGAAAGCGAGGGTAGAGCGGCAACAGAAGAGCACCTGGCCCCCTCCCCCGACCCCAACCCGGCCCTCAAACCGGGATAAGGCCAAGAGCGGCATTCATGGAAACGCACCCTCCCGAGCAAACCGGTGACATCCTCTTGTCTCCCTGGCAAACCGAACTTCTGACCGCGGGTTGTTCTCCCCAGGCCACCTGGCGGCAGCGGCAGCGGTTTGCCGAGATGGCGCGGGCCATTGTGCGTCTGCCCGAACCTCACGAAGACCCCATGCAGGTGCTGCTCACCGACGCGGCCTGGTCACAGTTGGTGCCGCCGAACCAAGAGGAGACAATTCTGGCCGCCCTGTCCCAGGAAACAGGGATTTATTTCTTTCCCTCCCGGGAATGGGTGCTGCGGTTCTGCCGTTTTGTCCGACTCCTGAAAATCCGGCGGGTGCTGGAGGCGGGAGCCGGCCGGGGCTATTTAGCCGCAGCCCTGGCTGCCCTCTTACCCCGCCAGGGAGTAAGGTTTGAAGCCGTGGACGCCGGCCAGGGAGAATTTGTCAGCCCCTGCGCCAGACACCCGGTGGTGACGACGGGCACCGCGTTGGCAGCCATCAGCTCCTTTCAACCCGACCTGGTGCTGTATGCCTGGCCGCCGCCGGGCCAATCCATCGGACCGCTGTTGGCCGGTCCAGGGGTGCGGTTTGTTTTGGTGGTGGGAGAAGATGGCGGCGGCTGCACAGGCGATCCGCAGGATTGGCCGCGCTATCCACACCGATTGGCCATCTCCCTCACCCGCTGCGGGTTGGGCCGCAGCGGCCGCCGGCGCCATGCCGCCACGCTGTTTTACAAAAAACCATAATCATTGCCCTCTGACCTTTAACTTTTTTTTTCAGGGTACGGATTTCCCCGGACTGAAGGGGTAAAACGTGACCCTTGACAGGATAGCAAGAGATGACGCGCACCCCGATTATTGATGAAACGGCCTGTATCGGCTGCAACGCCTGTGTGGAAGTCTGCCCGGAAGTGTTTGTCCTCAACGAGTCTCTGGGTTGGGCCCTGGTGATGTTCCCGGACGGGGCGCCGGAGGAGAAGATCCAGGCGGCCATAGATATCTGCCCGGTGCACTGCATCAGTTGGGCCGAGTAATACCAGCGGCGGCTGCGGACCAACCGGCGGCGATGTTTTCCCTTGCGTTTCACCGGTCCGCCCCATACATTTAATGACCAGGAGAAGAGGACGATGCCCGCCTGCCCCTATGACAAACTCTATATCTATGAAATCCACGGCGAGTTGGCCCTGCCGGCCGCCGCAACTGGGGATTTTTTGGGCTGTTGGCGCGAAGGAGACTGCTCGTATCTTTTTTTTACCAACAAAAAGGAAGCCATATTGAAAGAACTACTGGGAGAACGTGACGCCTGGCGCTATGTTTCGGAGACGGAAATCAACTATGAGGAATGGGAAGCCGGTCATCCGTTGGTTCCCCTCCGCATCGCTGATTTCTATCTCTGTCCACTGTGGGAAGAACCCCACCCCCGGCCCGGGGATCATCTCATCCGCCTTGACCCCGGGGTGGCCTTCGGCTCCGGGTTCCATCCTACCACCAAACTGTGCCTGCGGCTGATTCACGACCTGTATAAAACGGCAAGATTGCCCCGGGTTCTGGATCTCGGGACGGGCACCGGGATTTTATCCCTGGCCTGCCTGGCCAAAGGGGCGGAGCAGGTGGTGGCCGTGGATCACAATAATTTGGCCATCGACACAGCCCGCCGCAATGCCCGCCACAATCAGGCCGAAGACAAGATTACCCTGATCTGCGGCGACGTCCGGGAACACCTGGCCACTACCGCGGATCTGGTCCTGGCCAATATTTATTACGCCCTCCTCAAGGAAATCCTCGAACATGCCGAGTTTGTAACTAAACCTTGGTATATCTTCTCCGGTCTGGTGGGCACCGAAGTCAACAAGATTCTCACCCAGCTGCAGGCCTTGCCGTTTGAAATAGTGCAGGTGGTGGATGAGAATCTCTGGTTTGCCATCCTGGCCCGGCAGCGGACTGCGGGTTAGACGGTATCGGGAGAGATGAGGCATCAGGTGCCGGGAAAAAAGTCGTCTCGCTCGCCCCTCTGGGAAGAGATGCTGCCCACCCCCCTTTGCCCTCTGTGGCTGTCATTTTCCGAGCAGGGGTTGCAGGCGGTGTCCTTGGCCGCGCCGGCAGGAAGTATCGGGCCTCATTGGCCGGTGGGCCAACTCCCTCCTGCGCTGATGGCCAAGCTGCGGCGCTGGCGCCAGGAGGCGGCGGCCGCCTTTGCGGCCTATTTTGCCGGTGGGAAAGAAGATTTTGCGCATCTTACCCTGGACGTGCGGGGCACACCTTTTCAACTCCGGGTCTGGCAGGCCGTACGCCGGATTCCCTACGGCCAGGTGACCACCTATCAGGCCCTGGCCGGCACCCTGGGGCTCCCCCGGGGGGCCCGGGCAGTGGGCCAGGCTCTGGGCGCCAATCCCCTGCCCATCATCATCCCCTGCCATCGGGTGGTGGCCAGCAACGGCTCCCTGGGCGGCTATCGCGCCGGTCTGCAATATAAAGACCAGCTCCTGGCCTGGGAGCAACAGGCCAGAGGGTAGAGCCCCGGCCGGCGCCGGGACCCGAATTTGAGGCTTAGTTCGGTGTAATTCACAAGCTTGAGGGCGATTATGAGTCAGGGAGCAAAGCTAGCCGGGCCTGACAGTTTTCTCCAGGCCGTGGGCCATTGGGGCTGGCGCCTGCTGATGCTGGCCGGGCTGGGATTGGGTCTGCCCGGTGCGACCGCCTGGGCCCAGGAGCAAATCCTGCCGGGAGCGGCAAGATTTATGCTCGAACAGATAGGCCGGGTGGAGAGGCGCAGCGGCAAGGTTTTTATCGTGGTGGCACCGGCTCTATTAGAGGGGCTGGCCGGCATCGAAGATTTCTCCCATCTCTGGGTGATTTATTGGTTCCACGGCAATGACACCCCCGAGAAACGGCGCACCCTCAAGGTCCACCCCCGGGGGAATCCCGTCAACCCGCTCACCGGGGTTTTCGCCACCCGCTCCCCCCTGCGGCCCAACCTCTTGGGCCTGCAAGCCTGCCGCCTGGTGCAGCGTCAGGAAAACCGCCTGGAAGTAACAGGCTTGGACGCCTGGGACGGCTCACCGGTCCTAGATCTGAAACCGTATGTGCCCCAAATTGATTCCTGGCCCCAGGCCGCCATCCCCTCCTGGGCCCAAGGTCCGCCGCCGGAGTGATCCCCGTGTGCGAATTCTGTCTGCAACATGGCGAAGGCAAAAAATGGTATCTTCAGGCCAAAAACTACGCCGATGATCTGCTCAGCGATCTCCGGCGCCGGGAGTTTATCCGGGATTTCCTGTCTGACCCCGCCGGGTTGGCGGCAAGCGTCCAACGCCTGGAGGCCCTGGCGCGGCTACCGGCTTTTATCCGCGGCCTGGCCAGCGCTCTCATCACCCGCCAGCAGAAGAAAATCCACTTCGGCCAGATCGTGCCGCTGGAAGAGATTCGAGAAATCTTCGGCTTGGTCAAGACCATCGTGCGGGTCACCTGCATCTGCCGTCAGGCCTCCTTGGGACAGGAAAAACGCTACTGCTACGGCGTCAGCCTGGCCCCGGACGGCGGCCGCTTCGCCGAGATCCTGGCGGGGCTGGATCCCAGTTTTGCCGCCGGACCGGACCGCCAGGGTCTGGAAGTCCTCTCCCCCGCAGAAGCCCTGGCCGCTTTCCAGGCCCACGAACACGAAGGCCTGTGCCATAGTGTCTGGACCTTTCACACCCCTTTTATCGGCGGCATCTGCAACTGCGACCGTTCCGGCTGCCTGGCCTTGCGCTGCACCGTCTCCCACGGCGTCGCCGTCCTGTTCCGGGGCGAATATGTGGCCCAGGTTGACCCGGACCGGTGCCTTGGCTGCCGGGAATGCCTGAGCCTCTGCCAGTTCGGGGCCTTGACCTACAGCGCGTCCTGGCAGAAAACCGTGGTGGACCAGCGCTTCTGCTACGGCTGCGGCGTCTGCCGGGCCGCCTGCCATCAGGACGCCATTGCCCTGCTGGACCGCCGCACGGTGCCGGCCGCCGCCCGCCTCTGGTAAAGATCACCCCACCCTCGGCCCTGTTTCTCCCCAACCTGAGAACATGATGGCAAAAATGCTCATAGGGCGAAGAGCCAACCGGCAGCCCTCCCAACTCATGCCCTGGACCCTTGCAGGCCCAGTTCGAACGGCGTTTCTGGCTTTGCCCAAAGCCAAGATGCTGGGATGGTCTCCCCTAAAAATATACTTTGTGCCGCTAGTGTCCGGCTGACTTCTTGCAGGGCTTAAGTATGAAGCGCAGCAAAGAGACGCGGGCGGTATTCACCCCTTTGCCAAAAGGTTGCCGGACAGTAATGAGATTGTGGAATTATTATTCATGCTCATAGTTTCCAGATGGACACTATTGTGGGAATGAAAGGAGGCCGGCGGCCTCCCCCACCGCTGTAATTCTCTGACCACCGGCAACTGCCATACGCCTCCTGCCTACCAGGCGCCCTTTGAAGAGGTGCAGGTTGCGGCCGCAACGGCTGCTATGCTTATCAATGGCAGAGGGAACCAGCAGGTTGCCCTCCCAGCCACCCCGAGCTGGCAGGTCCAATGCCGCCGCCATCGTCTCCTGATCCTGGAAGCTTACCAGTCGCTGCAAGGCGCCCCGCCCGTCGCTTCCCGGCAGCACCGCCCAGAAATAGTGCCGGCCATCAGGACCTACTAGCAGTTTGTATGAGCCACAGCAGCCTTGCCAACTTAAATAGTTCTCATCCGGAAAGTCATATATGGGCCATAAGGCTTATAAGGTGACGTCTGAACGCCAATAGTAGGGGCGAGCCGCCGGCTCGCCCCTACGGTCCCAATTGACTCCGGGTTTATCTTCACAACCGATCATCTTTGGTCGTTGGACGGTTCCTGGTGGCAACGGCCGGAAACCCGGTGCCGCCATGGCAACAGCGCTCATGGAAATCGTTTCCGGTTTGACTTAAATATAACGGGCTTCCAAATAGATGGTGCCGTCCCAGGAGTCCTCGATAATCCAACGCTGGAAGCTCGGTTTGCCCACAACTTCCTGATTAGAATTCAATGGTGCCATTTTCCATCTCCTCCATCTGTTCCCAGGTCGGCAGAAGGTCAGGTTCTCCCCGGGTCAGTTGATACACATACTCCAACCGCTGGCTCTCCTCCTTCCCGGCCCGTTGTATGACCCGCAGCAGGACCCCATCTGACAGGTGCGCAAAAGATAAAATCTTTGCCGGACCCTGACCGGCGTGTTTCTGCCGGTTCCGCCGCCTTCTGGCCGCATCCAATGGTATAACCGCCATCTCCCCCTCCTCCGTTAAAAAGTGATGATTTTCAGCCTGTTATAGTCCCGGACCGGCTAAAACACCAACACAGACAGGACAGATGTCACTTTTTGGTCATGAGGTTAACCAGTTTTTCGGCATATTTAATTCATTTTAGAAATTTGCCGCCGACTCCGATAAGAAATGGTGAGGTGAAAGAGAGGCAGGCCGGCAAGAAGGCCTGGACCAGGGTGCGGCATGAGAGCATATGTTATTTTAGCAGTGGTGGGGGTGATCACTTCCTTCCTGGGCGGCTGTCAGCCTGACCCGCGCCCCCGTGCCGAAGATTTCATCACCATAGGGGTGATCGTGCCCGCTGGCGATCCGCTGGCGGCCGGTGAAGATTTCCAGGCCGGGGTTGAATTAGCCCTCAGCATTGTCAATGACAAAGTTGACTTACCCCTGCCATTGGGACCTGCGGTCGGCTTGCCCCGGCATGGAGGGCTGAAACTGCGGGCGGTCTATCGGCAGCCCGAAGCCGGTACTGCGGCCGCGGCCGCAGCCCTGGAGGATTTGGCGATGGTCAGCCGCGTCAAGGCCGTCCTGAGCGGCTTGCCTGACGACGCCACCCTGACGGTCAGCGAACGTGCCGAGCGTATGGGAATTCCCTTCCTAAGTTGCCTGGCCACGGCCTCCCGCCTCACCCAGCGGCGCTTGCAATGGTTTTTCCGCCTCAATCCTGATGATACGCTCATGGTTGACGCCTATCTGGCCCAATGGCAGGATAGTCTGGCGCCGCCGGGCCAGCCGGGGCCCCACCGTCTGACGCTGATCCATGATAAAGGGCTGCGGGGGGTGGGAGTGGCTCGAGCTGTCCGCCAGGCGGCCGGCCTCTATGGTTTTCACCTTTCCACGGAAATTGTCTATGATGCCGCGGAGACGTCTTTAACTCCTCTGGCCCTGGCCAACCGCCGGTTTCTGCATGATGAAATCATTGTCTTACAGGCTGACCGGGTAGAGCAAGCCAACCTCTGGCTCCAGACCTGGCGGTCTTTGGGCATCCGGCCCAGAGCGGTGCTGACTCTGCCGTTCTCAGGCTCCCTCAGCGCTTTCCTGCACAATACCTCCGGCCTCAATCTGGTGTATTTGCAATTCCTCACAGCTCCGGCCGTATCCGCCGCCAATCCGCTGCAGACCTGGACCGCATATCTCTACCGGCAGCGTTTTGGCCGGGAACTCTCTGCCACCGCCGCCCTGGCCTTGACCGGCACCCTGGTAGTGGCGGAGGCCTTGAACCAGGCGCCCCAACTTCAGCCTCGAAGTGTGCGGCAGGCCCTGCTGCAGACCGATATCCCCGGTGACCGCCTGCTCCTCCCCTGGAGTGGGGTCAGGTTCGATCAGCAGACCGGCCAGAATATCCTGGCCAGGGCCTTCATCGGCCAGGTACGGGAAGGGAGTCTCCATCTGCTCTGGCCCAGGCCGGAAGCTGCCGCCGCGGTCAACCGGCCCGGGCAACCTGTTGTGGCGGAGGACCGGCCATGACGGGATTGCGCAAGTTATGGCAGATGCGCCGCAGCGCCCTGGCCAACAACATCGTGGTCCTGCTGATGCTGTTCGGTATCGCCCCCTTGGCCGTCCTCTTCCTGATTTCCCAACACTTTATGTGGCATCACGAGAAGGACATCATCGGCCAGCGCCAGCAGGAAACCGCCCACCATCTGGCCATTCAGATATCCCTCGTGCTCGAGCACAAAAAGGCCCTGCTCCAGCAATTATACGACGCCTGGCCGGAATCAACCGGCTGGCAGCAAGCCTCCCTCTTCCTGGACGATTTCCTGCAGCGCCATCCTGAGTTTGAGGAACTTACTGTTTTCCATGAGCAAGGACGGGAGGTGGCAAAGGCGGCCCAGGACAGGATCTTTCAGGTCTGGGAAGCTCAAGAGAACCGGTTGGATCCCGCCCTGACGGAGATCTGGGCGGGCAAAACCCTGATTCTCGCTGATAACCGTCCGGATAGCCAAGAGCTCTGCTGCCTGCGCTTTCTGGTGCCCATGAAAAAGAAGCCGTCTCTGGTGACAGGGGTGCTGGAGGCCCGCTTGTCTCTCTGGTCATTGTTGCCGCTCCTTTCTTCTAGGTCTGGCGGCAAAGATTGCTCGGCCTATCTGGCCAGTCCCGATGGCCGGGTGTATTGGGGTTCTGCCCCCGGTTCAAAAACCCGCGTCGATGTTTCCCAATTTCCCTCTGTGCAAGCTTTGGCCACCGGCGGCACCGGCGTCTGGAGTTATGCGGATCCTTCCGGCCGCAAGGTCCTGGCAGCCAGCGCCATCATTCCAGGCACCGGCCTGGGGGTAATCGTGGAACGTCCTGACCATGACGCTTTTCAGCAGATCCACCAGGTCATGCTGATTTTTCTCAGCTTATTCGTTCTCGTTATCCTCACTGCGGTCTTCCGGGGGCTGTTATTCAGCCACGACCGCATCATCGGACCGGTCAAAGCCCTGCAGCGGGAGGTTGAAATCCTCAGCCAAGGGGTTTTCCCTCAGGGACTGACCGATGTGGGCACTGATGAATTGGGCCAACTCTCCCTGGCCTTCAACAAGATGGTCCAACATCTGAAAAAAACCATGGTCTCCCGGGATCTGCTGGCCAAGGAAGTGGAGGAGCGGGCCCTGGCCGAAAAGGCCTTGCGCCGCCAGGAGGCGACCATGCGGAGCATCTTCCTGACGGTGCCGGTGGGGATCGGTTCCTTGCAGAATTGGACGTTGATCAGCGCCAATGAGTCGTTTTTTAAACTCACCGACGCCAGGCCCGAGGAATTGCTGGGCCAGGAACTGGGTTCCTTGTTTGTCAACCACAGTGATTACACCCGGCTCCAGGAGCTTGTACACCGTTCGTTGGTCCGGCAGGATGTCGTCGTCATCGAGACCCGCTGGCGCCGGCACCGGGGCGAGCGGGAC
>CALGOE010000178.1 GCA_937958145.1 uncultured Desulfobacca sp. | reverse complement strand
GGTTGGGGGAGGGGTTGCAGGGGAGGGGGCAGGGGGCCTTACCTCCTGGCCCCTTTGGCGGCACTTTTGCCATAACTCATTAGGCCGCCTGTCCACTACCCGCCTTATTTTGCCAAGGACAGCCCGCCATGATCACCTGGTTCCGGCCAGCCCGTTTGGCCTGGTACAGGGCTGCGTCGGCGGCTTGCAGGAGGGTCTCGCCATCTCTGCCATGTTGGGGAAAAGAGGAAACGCCCAGAGAGAGTGTGATTTCTCCTAAAAGCCGGCCTTGATGCAGGACTTCCAGTTCCTTGGCCCCGGCCCGGATCTGTTCCGCCCGCTCCAGGAGGGTTTCCTCAGTAATTTCTGGCAGAATGAGGGTGAATTCCTCTCCTCCATAGCGGCAGGCAATGTCTTCGGCCCGGATGACGCCCTGCAGGTAGCGACCCAGAACGGCCAGGAGGCGGTCCCCGGCCTCGTGGCCATAGGTATCGTTAAACCGTTTAAAATGATCCACATCCAACATGATGACGCCCAGGCCGGTAGCGCGCCGTTGCGCCCGGGCGATTTCCCGATCTAAGGTTTCCATCAGATAACGCCGATTAAATAAGCCGGTGAGGGAATCGCGGATAGCCTGATGGCGCAGGGTCTCCCGTAATCTGAGGTTGGCCAGGGACAGGGAAATGTGTTCGGCCAGGGTGCGAGCCAATTTTTGTTGGGATCCAGTTATGCCGTTTTCCACCTCCCCTGTCTTTTCCAGATAAAGCAGCCCCAGGGTCTCATTCTGGGCCGTCAACGGCATACAGAAGTAATCACCCGCCACATTTTTGGCGATATGGCGGCAGCGGGGGTGAATGACGCTGCCGGGGCTTGCACCGCAGGCATACGGTCGCCCTTGCCGGAGGCCCCAGCAGTCGCCGGGTGTGAACACCGCTTCCCCGGCCTGCAGGCTGCCCCAATGACTGGTTAAGGCCAGCAGGTTATTGGAAGAGTTAAGCAAAAATAAGCCGCCGCCAAGATCCGGAAAGAGCTCGCCGGCAAATTGCCCGATAATGGGAAAAGCTTCTTCGGGCGTTTCACAGATTTGCAGGAGCTCCACCATCTTGCCGATGAGACTGATCTCTCGATTCGTCTGTTCGACCTTGGCCACGGCCGCCTGTAATTCCTTATTGGCCTCCAGCAGAGCCAGTTCGGCCCGACGCTGCTCCGTCAGATCCACGAAACTGACCAGGACATACGCTGTGTCCCCAATTTTGATGGGAGCGGCCGTTTTCCAGATCGGCATGAGGGTCCCGTCGGCGCAGCGCAGTTTGCCTTCAGAACCGTAAGAACCGGCAGTATCACTCTTATTCGGGGAAACGGCGCAGAGAAAATACGTTTCCCGGGTTTGACCGATAATCGCTTCCCTCTGCTGCCCGATCATGGCTGCGGCCCGGGGATTCACTTCGGTAATGCGATTATTTTCCTTATTGATGACCACAACCCCAACGCCGACCGCTTCCAGGATGCTTTTCCAGAACCGTTCGCTCTCTTTCAGGGAGCGCTCCATCTCCTTTTGCAATGAGATGTCAATGACAACGCCGCTGATAAAATCAATCCGGCCCTTTTCATCCAAGACGATCTGGCTCCTCTCCGCCAACCATAGGAGGTCGCCGTTCTGGCGGCGGATGCGATATTCACGGCGGTAGGCGCCATTGCCCTTCAGGGCTTGGATAAAGATCTTTTTGCTGACCGGCCTATCTTCCGGGACGATGATATCCGGCCAGGTAAGCCGCCCGGAGGCGAAATCTTCTTTCTTATAACCGGTGACGCTTTCCACCTTGTCATCCACGAACTCAACCCGACCGTCGGCATAGCCACGATAGACCAAGGCCGGGATGGTCTGGATCAGCAGCCGATAATTTTTTTCGCTCTGCCTAAGGGCAAGCTCGATCTGTTGCTGCGCCTTCATCTGGTTTGACAACTTCCCGGAGGCAAATACTATGCCTAAGATACCAAGAAACCAGAGAAAACCGTGGGCCATAATTAGCGCCCAGGTAGTCTGCCGCCAGGCTGAGGCGACCGTGGCCAGGGGCAGTGCCACACTGATACCGCCGGCTATCTGGCCGACAGTATAGTCTGCGTGGCACGTAAGACATTTTTGGCTGGCTCGCAAGGGCTGCATAAGGCGGAAATAAGGCTGCCCCTCTGTGGTGGTGATGCCGCTCACCTCGGGGCTTCCGGCCAGCATCTGTTCCAAGGCCTCTTTTTCCCAGGGATCAGGGGCATTTTCCGGTCGCAGGGGCTGCAGGCTGGTGAGGTGCCCCCGATACGAGAGCTTCTGGGCCGCCAAATCATAGATCTGGCGGATCAGCCAGGAGGAATTGACGGCCGTGTACACCTTGCCCGATGGCGATACTATCTCCCGCTCTGGCAGACGGAGATGCGGATTGGGCTGAAGTGCTGGTGTGACCGGCACGTACACAAAACCATGGTTGATGTTCCAATCCCGCAGAATGAGGTCTTTTTCCAGGTGGGAGCGGGCTGTTTCCCGGGCCTGATGATATCGGCTGTCATGCTCCTGATGCATCCGCCACAGAATGGAGAGGAGCACCACCCCAGTCCAAGCGATGATCAGCAGAAAAGTATACAAACGCAGCCCGCGGTTGTGGTCAAGTGATCGAAAAAGCGCTGCCATGATAAGGAGGCCTCAAAGTAAATTCTTGTTATTATCTCTTCGGAATCGGGCGAGATTTTCTTAAATCTGGGGATGCTGCCATTGCCCCCCGGCTTATCGGCACGGGGAATTCAGGCTCTGCCGGCTGGGGTGGGGCGGGGGCTAGGAATGAGCAGGCTGGTCTGGCGGGGCAGTGGTGAGGCTGGGGCTCCCCTCAAAACGGTAATTCCCGGCCAGGAAGGCTTCGGTGTACCAATCGACAATGGCGTCGTCAGCCATCAGCATATCCCGCTGGCGGGCGCAACCCATGAGGCGCCCCAGCATATCCAGTTTTTCTTCCATCAATTCCCGGGGATATTTCCAGAGGCGGCCCACCACCAGGTCACCGGTCACCTCCACATCAAAATCCAGTTTTTCCAGGACTGCACCCAGGAAACGGACCCGGCGGCCCCGGCGCACCTCGTCGGCCGCGCCCCCCTTAAACCGGAAGGTGATGTAATTGTCGTTGCGGATGTCGCTGACATAGGCGTCAATAGTGGCAAAATGATAACCCAGGCGGGAGCTATAGTTCAGGTAATTAAAGGAGATGATGGCAAAGGTGCGGGACCAGAAGTCGGAGTGGTCCGAAGAAGCGGTCAGGGACCGGGAGACCACGGCATACAACCCTTTCACATCAATGGGGATGGGCCCGGCCCAGGAAATGTCCGGATGGCTGATACCCTTCCACAAGGCCCGCATGGGAATGGAGGAAATGGCCTCCGGTGGCACGAACTTGGCCCGCCGACCGGCCTCGATGCCGCCGCCCAGATCAATGATATGGAGGTTAAAGGGAATGGTCGTCTTTAATTTCACGGAATGGATGTCATCCCGCTGGCCGGCCTTTTCCGCCAGATCAAACATCTCTTTGATACCCATCTGGTGCGCGAAACGGGTAATGTCATGGAGGGTCTTACAATTCTCAGGGGTCAGATCGCTTAATTTGGGGTCCACCAGATTGAGGGGGGTAATCCAGCGCAGGACCCGTCGCAGCTTGGCATAGATGGGACTGGAAATTATCGGCGACGGCGATCTTTTATGAGCCTGGTCCAAAAGTTCGTGCACCTCGCCGGCGTAAACCCGCATGTGGGTGGCGTCCACGGTTATCACCTGGCCCGGTTGCAAGACTTCGGTGGCCACGCCGGTATCCACCAGGGCCGGAACTTTATATTCCCGGGCCAGAATCGCCAGATGGGAAGTGGCGCTGCCGATATCAATGACCATGCCTCGCGCTCTGTGCAGCACCATGCCATAACGGGCGCTGGTATGCCGGGCCACCAGGATGGCGCCCTCGGGGAAGTTGGCCAGATCCTGGTCTTTTTGGATCAGGTAGACCGGTCCGGCCGCCACGCCGAAACAGGCCACTGTCCCTCCATCCAGCAGGAGCTGCTCCCGTTCCCCTACCGCAGCAGGACGTTTTTCAGTCGGCGTCGGGGCCTCTACCAGCAGCGGTCGGGCCTGCATGATGAGAAGCCGGCCCTGGGGGTCGACGGCAAACTCGATGTCCAATGGTTCTCCGAAATATTCCTCCAAACGCAGACCATAGCGTCCCAGCGTCAGAAGTTGCTCCGGGGTCAGAGCGGGCTGGCGGCGCTGCTCGGCCGGCACCGCGGAGGTGGCCAGGCCCATCTGCGATTTCTGCCCTTGCAGGAATACCGGCTTGTCATTGATCTGTTGTTCCAGGAGGGTGATGGGCGGCTTTTTGCTCAGGACGAAGTGGTCCGGGGTCACGGTCCCGTCCACCACGGCCGGCCCCAGCCCCCAGGCCGCGTCCACCAACATGACGTCCTGACGTTGGCCCATGGGATCGGTGGTAAACAAGACCCCGCTGGCCACCGCCGGGACCATGGCCAGACACCCGACACTCATGGCCTGCTCCCGATGTGCCAACCGTTTCTGGCAGAGGTATACCAGGGCGCGGCGGTTGAACTGGCTGGCCAACACCTCCAGATAAGCGGGGAAAAAGTCGGCAAACGGCACGTTCAAGCGGGTCAGGAAGAGGCCGGCAAAGGAATATTCCTGGTCTTCGTAGATACCGCTGCTGCGCAGGGCCAGGGCGGGCTGAGAACCTAACTGGGCCGAGAGGGCCTGGTAGTGTTTAAGGACCTCCGCCTGCAACGCGGGCGGGATGGTGGCCTGGCGGATGGCTTCCTGCAGTTCCCGACTTTGCGTCCCCAGGGCCTCTAAATTATCAGGATTGAGCCCGTCCAGAAAAATCCGGATTTTTTCCGTCAGGTGGTTTTCCCGCATAACCAGCCGGAAGGCGGCGTTGGTCAGAACAAAACCCTCCGGGGTCGGCAGATGCAGGCGGTTCTTGAGCTCCCCCAGATTGGCATTTTTCCCGCCGACCTGCAACAGATGGCGTCGGTCTACCTGGGACAGGGGCATAACCAAAGGGACGCTCTCGGTGGCCAGGGGGGTGGCAATCTCCTGAGTTATCTTTTCCCGCAGACTGTCATAAAGGTTCCCCAGGGCCTGGTAGCGATTATCGCCCAGAATGTTGAGCTCCTCGACAATAGTGGCCACTTTGTCAAGAATGGCCTGGCTGCGGGAGCGGATGAACTGTATATCGAAGACAAAATCACCCTCGGCCACGGCCTCCAGGCGGGCCATCAGCTCCAAGGTGTCGTTGTTGGCATCCAGGAGGCGTTTAAAACTCTCGTATTTTTTCTGAAAAACCGCCATCCCACCGGCGCTGGCGGTGCGGTTTTTCCGTCTGAACCAATCCAGGACACCCAAGGCCAACCCCTAACCGTTATCGGTGTTTTCTTGTTGCGTCAGTAATTCCTGGCGTTTGGCCAAGGCCTTTCTGATGGTCATGATGATTTGTTCTTTGCGGAAGGGTTTCGTTATATAATCAAAGGCCCCCTGACGCATGGCCTCCACGGCCGATTCGATGGTCCCGTAAGCCGTCATAATAATAAAAGGAATACCGGCATCCTGGCCTTTCAGCAGCTTGAGGAGTTCAATCCCCTCCAATTGGGGCATGCGGAGATCACTGATCAACACATCGGCTGACTGATCCCGGCACCAGGCCAGGGCCTCATAGGGATCGGTGGTAGTCAGGACGTGATAATCGGTTTTTTCGGTGAGAATCATTTTCAACAGGTCCAGCAGATCCGGTTCATCATCGACAATGATTATGGTAGCAGGCATATGTCACACTCCTGGTCTGTGGACAGACATCGGTTTAGCGAGTTTTTATACTATTATGCCTCAATCCGTTTGGCAAGGGCCCGGCCGCAAGTTTCCCCGGCGCGGCAGAGCGACGGGAACCCGGTGGGGTTGGGGAATCAGCGGCGCTCAACATGCTCCCGGAGAAAATCCTTGATATACCAATCAACGATCCCCTCGGAAAACAGGACCATGTCCAACTGTTTGGTATAGGAGGTCAATTTCCCCATAATGGTGAGGCGTCGGAGCATCTCCGGGGCCGGATATTTGGCCAATCTGGCTTCGATGATGTCGCCGTGACGTTGGTGCTGGAGATCGATCCGGTCAATAATGGCCTCGATGAGGCGGACCCGCCGCTCCCGCCGCTCCGGGGTGGAACCGCCGCCGTGAAAATGAAAGGTCAGGTAGTTGTCATTAACCTGGTCGCTGACATAGGCCTCGACATTGGAAAAATGATACCCCAGATGGATGCTGAAATTCATATAATTCTGGGACAGCAGGACATAGCTCTCATCCCGATATGGATTCTCACCCTGGGCAATCTGTTCTTCGGTCTTGACAAAGACGGAGCTAATGCTCTGGACGTTTTGGGGTTTGGCCTGGGGCCAGCGCATGGCGGCCACTCCCTCCCAAAAAGCCTTGAAGGGCAGGGAGCGGATCTGCTCCGGCTTGGCCTTTTGCTTGGTCACCCGCTCCAAGCCCCCGCCCAGATCCACCATGTACACCTTGAAAGGCAGCTCCGAGTCCAACAGGACGGCATTCCCGCTGAGGCCATGCTCCCGGAGGCGAAACATTTCCCGCATGGAGTATTCGTGGGCAAAACGCACGATATCGTGGATCGTGCGGCAGTGGGCGGCCTGAAAATCGGGGGCTTTGGGATCCAGGAGATTCAGGGGGACGATCTTTTGCAGAACGTTTTTTAACGTCCGGAATACGGGGGTGTCGGCCAGATCGTCGGCGGCGATTTCCTGGCGGCTCAATAGTTCGGGCACCAACCCTTCGTAAACATTGCGGTATTCAGCGTCAACGGTGACGGTCATGCCGGGTTTTAAAACCTGGGTGGCAACACCGGTATTGAGGATAGTGGGAACCCGGAATTCCCGGGCCAGCAAGGCCATGTGGCCGGTGGGACTGCCCGAATCGGTGACAATGGCTGCCGTCTGGTGCATAACCGTGACAAAGTTGGGGGAGGTATGCCGGGCCACCAGGACCCCTCCCGGTGGAAAATCCTTGAGATCTTCCTCCCGGCGCACCAGGACCACCGGTCCGGCCCCAACCCCCCGAAAGGCCACGGCCCCCTGATCCAACAGGATGCGATGGCCACTCACCAACCGGGGACGGGGTCGAGCCGGCTCTTTCACCGGTATTTTCAGCAGACGGGATTGCAGGATCCAGAGCTTGCCGTTCTCATCAAGGGCCCATTCAATGTCCTGGGGCTTGCCGAAATGGCGCTCCAGGGCCTGGGCGTAGTGGATTAATTGCACCAGGTGGGCTTCTTGTAAACAAGGCTGGGTCTGTCTCTCGGCGGGAACCGGGACCTCTTCGACGCCGCCGTCGGGCCGACAGCGGAGCATGACTTTTTTGACCGGGATGTGCTGCTCCAGCACCTGGCCCGGCGGCTGGTAAGCCACCACATATTGGTCCGGTTCAATGGTGCCGGCCACCGCATATTTCCCCAACCCCCAGACGGCATTGATGAGGGCCGCGTCTTTGGGCTCCCCCTCGGGATGACGGCTGAACAGCACCCCGCTGGCCTGGGCGTTGATCATGGGCATGACGACCACGCCCATGGCCATCTCTTCCTCTCTGAACCCTTTGTTTTTATAGTAATAAAGGGCCCGGGCGGTGAAAAGGCTGGCGATGATCTTCTTATACGCAGCCGCCAGCTCGGTGGGGGGGACGTTAAGATAGGTGGCATACTGACCGGCGAAGGTAAAACTGACATCCTCGCCGATGGCGCTGGAGCGGACCGCCAAAAGCGGGCGCCGGCCTTCCTGGACGGCCAATCTGTCGTAAGCATCTTGCAGAGCCGTTTCCAGGTCCGGCGGTATGCGGGCGGTATGGATGGTCTCTTTCAATTCTTCGCTGACTCGCCCCAGACTATCCAGATCATCCATGCGCCAGGAGCTGAGCAGGTCGCCGATATGTTGAGTCAACTGGTTGTAATCCAGAAAAATCTTATAGGCATAGCTGGTAATGGCAAAGCCGTTGGGAACCGGCACCTGGACGTGGGTGATCATGTCGCCCAGGTTCGCCCCCTTGCCTCCGGCGATATCCACCTTGTGGGCGTCCAAATTCTCGAAAAACAATACGAGCGGCGCGGTTGGGATCTCCCGACGTTTGGCCAGAATATCGTCAATGGCCGCCTTGATCTGGGACAGGGCGTCCCGAAGCTCTGGATAGCGCTGATCGCCTAAGCCATTCAGGGCTTCCACCAACACCGTGGTTTCCTGGAGGAGCTGCTGGACCGTGGCTCGGATGTATTCAAAATCAAAAAGAAACTCCCCGGAGAGCTTCTCTTCCATATCCGCCATGAGGGCCAGGACCTGATTATTGGCGTGCAGGAGCCGTTGAAAATGGGCATACCGCTCCCCCAAGGCATTTTTGCCGGACTCAGCCGACGCGCCGCCGGTAAGCTTCTGCCAAGTCTGGCGCAGGGAGCTCATGGTGTTGACCCAGGCATTTTTGATTGCTCCAGGAAACATGTACCGATCACTCAGTGTTGATCTGGAATGATGCGGAAAAAATAAACTTCCCCTGACAACTCCGGCCGCATCCTACCTGGGCTGTTCCAGAAAGACGGTTGCAAAAGGGAGCCGTCGGACCTGGCAGGCAACTATTTCGGATTTTCTCGGGTTTTATGCAATTCTCCATCAAACCTGGCATATCTATGTTGGACAAGCATCCTCATGACCCTCTGGTAACCATACCTTGAGGTCCTTTAAGCTGTCAGGCACTGGCATGATCCCGGGAGCGCTTCAGTTCCCGATTTTCCCGGACCAGACGCTGCCAATCCAGGGCCCTTTCAATGGTTACCAGGATCTGTTCTTTCCGGAAGGGCTTGGTGATGAAATCATAGGCCCCCCGGCGTACGGCCTCTTCCGCCGATTCAATGGTGCCAAAGGCGGTTATCACCACCACCGGGATGTCCGGATCCCGGCTTTTGACCGCAGCGATAACATCCATGCCGTCCATCACCGGCATCTTCAGGTCGGTAATAACCAGGTTATAATTATCTTTAGCCAGCAGTTCGCCCACTTCCAAGGGATTGTTGGTGGTGACCACCCGATGGTTGGTCTTGTCGGTGATAATCATATCCAACATTTCCAACATATCGGGTTCATCATCAACGATGAGAATTTTTCCGGGACTAGATTTGTTCTCTTGCTTCATTCCTCTCCCCCACGGCTGAGACGACTGGCAAGACCACCGTAAAAGTGGAGCCGCTCTCGGCCTCGCCATATTCCTCTTTGGATTTGCTGGTGCAATAGATATTGCCACCATACTTGGAGACGATGGCATAACTCACCGACAAGCCCAGACCGGTGCCCTCCCCCACTTTGCGGGTGGTAAAAAATGGATCAAATATTTTGGAGAGGTGCTCCCTTTTTATACCCTCACCGGTGTCAGTGATGAGAATTTCCACCTTATCGCCTTTCTGATTCAGACGACTGGTGATGGTCAATTTCCCGCCGTTCGGCATTGCCTTCACCGCATTGGTGATCAGGTTCATGAAAACCTGCTGCAATTGTCCGGCATCACCCCGGACGCGGGGCAGATTGGCAGCCAGATGCAACTCAAAGGCAATCTTCTTGGTCAAAAGGGTGTTTTGCACCACCTCCATGACCAATTCAATGTTGCGGTTGACATCGGTATCATATTGCACCCCTTCGGGCATGCGGGCAAAGCTCATCAGATTTTCGACAATGCGTTTGCAGTTGTTCCCCTGGCGTTCGATGGTCTTGAGTATCTTATATTCTTTACTGCCCTCTTCGACTTTTTCCAGGAGCATATCGGTATAACCGAGGATGATGGCCATGGGGTTGTTGATTTCATGCGCCAC
>CALGOE010000177.1 GCA_937958145.1 uncultured Desulfobacca sp. | reverse complement strand
AAAGCAGTGGGCAGTGGGCAGTGGTTAGTGGTTAGTGGTTAGAGTAAAAGTCGGTGGCACAGGCTTTCCAGCCTGTGCATGGACAAGCTCTCAGAGAGCGGCCCCTGGCCGCCGTCCGCAGCGGGCCCGGCCCGCCCTGTAAGAGTTGCCCTCTGTCTACTCCACCAGCTCCACCACCCTCAGCCCATGGGCCTTCAGGGCGGCGACAATGGGTGCCAGGTCGGTTTTGGCCAACCGGAAGGCATAAATGCGCTCGCCGTTGGGCTGGGGGGCGCCCAAGCCCACATTAATAATCTCGCCGCCGGCCTCCCGGATGAGGCGGCAGGCCTCTTCGTAGGCGGCTTCGTCCGGCAGGGCCAGGTCCAGGCGGGAGCTGCTGGTCAGGGCCTCCAGCATATAGAGAAAAGCCGACAATAAATCGATAACGGTAAGGACGCCCACCAGTTTGCGTCCCACCAGGACGGGCACGCCGCCGATCTTATGTCTTTTCATGAGGTGGGCCGCCTCTTGCAAGCCGGTATCCGGGCTCACCGTGAGGGGCTCGGGATTCATAATCTCCCCCACGGTTATTTCCTCCAGCATCGCGGCCAACATAACGCCATATAGGTCCCGGGCCGAAAGCCAACCGGCGAACTGCCCGGCCCGCACCACCGGCAGGTGGCGGATGTTCAGTTCCTGCATGATCTTGATGGCTTCCAACACCGTCGTCTCCGGCGGCACCGTCACCGGTTCCCGGATCATAATCTTGCCCACGCGCATAGCCGATCTCCTCTCTTCTGCTCCTGTCCTACTGTAGACCAAATCGCCAGGCATTCTCAAGAAAAAAGATGACCGCAGGATGATGAGGGCCCCGGGTCCATGATCAGGCATTTTTGCTCAGAAAGACGCAAGCGTCGTGGTGCCGCTGACCCTCCCTCCCCGACGCATGAGGGATGGCCATGGCCGATCCGATTCACATGCTGCCGACACGGCGATGTGATACACTATGGCCAGGAGTATCGGATTATTGCTGAAAAGGCCGGGAATTCTTTCCCTGTGGCATATTTGCCCGGCGCCGGCCACCGACTGCCGATAAGGACATCGGTGGCGTCAGATCCACAGGGCATGGGAAACTTCTTGCACATTGCCGGAAATCTTCGTAAACTGCTGGCAGAGGACTTCTATGAGCACCCAGGAAGAATGTCTGCTGGAATTAACTAATTCCAGCCAGTTACAGAGGCTGCTGACCTGTTTTGAGCTCTCCAAAACCTTGGTCTCCACCTTTGATCTGGAAGCCCTGATGCGGACCATGGTGGAGAAGTTCAACGAACTGATCCCGGCCCGTAATTGGTCTATCCTGCTCCTGGAGCCCCAGACCAATGAATTGAGCTTCTTTGTGGTCGTCGGCCTGGAGGCCGACAAGGTGCAACATGTGCGCCTGCAGGTGGGTGAGGGCATAGCCGGCACGGTGGCCAAGACCGGCAAACCCATTTTCATCCAGGACGCCCGCACCGACCCGCGGTTTTGCGCCAAAGTGGATGAACAGACCGGTTTTGAAACCAAATCAATAATCTGTCTGCCCTTGTTGGTCAAAGGCGAATTGATCGGCGTTTTAGAGGTCATCAATATTGAAAACGAAAATTTCTTTTTAAAGACTTACTTGCCTCTGTTAAATATTTTAGCCGATTACATTGCCATCGCTTTGGACAATATCCGCAGTTTTCAGGAAGTTCAGAAAAATTCTTTCATTGACGATCTGACCGGCTATTACAATACTCGCTATTTGGCGTGGACGCTTGACGCCCTGGTCCACAAGACCATAGAAGAGGGATCAAGTCTGTCCGTGGTCTTTTTGGATCTAGACAATTTTAAACAGGTGGTTGACACCCATGGCCATCTCCTGGGCAGCAAAGTTCTGGTGGAGGTGTCCCGGGTCATCGGTAGTCTTTTGGCGCCTCACGACAGCCTGATCCGTTATGGTGGTGATGAATTCATTATTTTGCTGCCGCATCGGGATAAGGCCGCAGCCTATGATTTTGTCTGCCGTTTGCGCCGGGCCGTGAACCAGAGCTGTTTCCTCTGTGAGGAAGGAATAAACCTCAGTGTGACGGCAAGTTATGGCATCGCCACCCTCCCCGACGACGCCCGGGACAAAACGGCTCTCTTGAGATTGGCGGACGAGGCTTTGTTTTCCTCCAAAGACCGGGGCAAGGACACGATCATGATGGGCGCTGACCTCAAAAAGGAGGAGACAACCTCCGGCCGTTAGAGGCTGGCTGGGTTAACGGTGCCCCACTGACACGCTCATGGCCACACGCAAAAAACTTCTCAAGGCGGCACAATTACTCAAGATAGCCAAGGAAGTGCTTACCATCGAAGGGGAAGGCATCTTCGGGCTGATCGGCAGACTCAATGAGAATTTTCCCCGGGCGGTCGACTTGATCTTCTCTCGGCCCGGTCGGGTAATTATCACCGGGGTCGGCAAATCAGGCATCGTCGCCCGGAAGATCGTCGCCACGATGAATTCCACCGGCACGCCGGCCCTCTTTCTGCACCCGGTGGAGGCCATGCACGGCGATTTGGGTATGATCTCTCCCCAGGACGTGGTTCTGGCCCTCTCTAACAGCGGCGAAACCGCGGAATTAAACGTCTTGCTGCCCAGCCTCAGGCGCCTGGGAATCCCCCTGATAGCCTTAACCGGCAGGGTGGACTCAACCCTGGCACGCCATAGTGATGTCGTGATTGACGTTGGCGTCCCCCGGGAGGCCTGCCCTTTGGGATTAGCCCCCACTGCCAGCACGACGGCGGCTCTGGCCATGGGCGACGCCCTGGCCGTGGCCCTTTTGACCCAAAGGGGGTTTCAGGCCAGCGATTTCCGCCGTTTTCACCCCGGCGGCAGTCTGGGGGCCCGCCTTTCCCTGGCCATTCAGGAGGTCATGCTCACCGGGGAGAAAATCCCCCGTGTCAGTCCCCAGATAAAGCTCAGCGCCGCCTTGCAGGAAATAGATCAGAAAGGTTTCGGCGCCGCCCTGGTGGTGGATGAGTCTGGATGTTTACAAGGCATAGTCACCGATGGTGATCTGCGCCGTTGTCTCCGGAGGCACGAATCCATTACCGGCCTCAGCGTGGCCGAGGTGATGACTCCCTCCCCCCACGCCATCGGACCGGCCGCCCTGGCTTCCCAAGCCTTGGAACTGATGGAGCAGAAGGCCATTACGGTCCTGCCGGTTGTGGACGAGCAACGCCAGGTCCTGGGAATCGTGCACCTTCATGATCTCCTGGGACGGGGCGAATTCCGTTTCACCTGTTGAGGCGGCGACAACGTTATTCCCAGGTTTGGTCGTGAACAGCTCCGGAGTGGCGGGCAAAACTTTGAATCCCAATGGGCCCACCGGCCCCCGGCGAACCGCCCTGACCTTCCGGAGCCCATCTTTACCACCCCTTGTGGCAGATATTGCCTTGCACAAGTTAGTGCTGTGCCAGTAACCTTGGCCAACAGAACGGCGGAGGGCACTATGCCGCCATTACCCGAAGGTCTGCTGATCGAATTGGTGACTCCCCTGACGCCTACCGGCGCCCTGGATGTCAGCAGTCTGGCGCGCCTTGTCCAACATGTGGCTCCCTGGGCCGCGGCATTGGTGGCCGGCACCCCAGGAGTCGGCGAAGCCCTGGAGTTGCCTCCCACCCTACGCCAAGAGCTCTTCGCCGCCCTCCTGGACCTGGTGCCGCCGTCCCTCCCTTTGCTCTTCGGCATTACCGGGGCAACGGCGCAGGAAACCCAGAATCTGGTCCTGCAATTGGAGAAACTGGCCCTGGGACATCAGGTTCACCTTATCTATTGGCTCGACCTGCCCCTCTGGTGGCACAGCAACCGTGGCTTACCCCAAGCCCTGGGCCAGATTTGTCAGGACCTGCATTACCCCTTGCTCCTGATGAATCATCCGCATCTTATCCGGGGCAAAGCGCAGCCGTGGAAGCACGTCAATATCCGCACCGCAGTTCTAAAAAAGCTTGCACACATTCCTAATATCACCGGCTTAATCTTCCATGGGGATATGCACCGTTTTTTGTATTATTATGCGGCGGTGGCCGCCAGGCCGGACTTTATGCTCTACGAAGCAGATGAAAACCGGTTCTTGACCCGACCCGGGGCCAGAGGCCTGGTATCACCGGGAGCCCAACTCCTTCCCGCCGTCTGGCAGCAGGTGGTCCAGACCTGTTTATTTTCCGCACAAAGCAATGGCCAGCGGACTTCGCCCCGGATATGGGAACAGAGTCAACTCCTGCTCTCCTTGCAGGAACTATATCAGCTGCAGCCGGCTGCTCTGCTGAAACACGGGCTGCATCAACTGGGATTATTGGCGCACCCTTCGGTGTGGCCAACCACACCTGCAGCCCCAGCCCATTTGACCGAGCGCTTCGGGCGGGTTTGGCAACAGGTGGCGGCACAATGAAATAAAACGGTCAGTCCCGGCTGTTTTTTGGAGAAAAAGCTGGCCGACTGCTGGCGGTCTGCAAACTTTCTGCCGATAACAAAAGAGAGCTCATCCTCCTGCAACGGTGCGCCCAAAAAAGAGGAGGGGAAAAGATCTTGGCCCAGAGCATCATAGGCCCCGGCCTCATTTTTGTTGGCCTGATATTTCTTGGCATGGCTTGCCAACAACCCTCGGGGTCCATTGCTAACCGAGCCGGTTCCTCGTTGGCCGGAGCAGATCTTTATCAACGCCTGGCCTGCCATGGCTGTCACCGTCTTCATGGCACGGGGGGGACATTGGGACCGCCTCTGGATCGGTTGCACCTGCAGCTCTCCCCAAGCGAGGTGGAAACGCAACTCTTGGCCCCCCGCCGACGTCAGGTCACGTCCCGCATGCCCTCCTTCGCCTTTCTCCGGGCCCAGGAGTTGCGGACCTTAGTGACATACATCCATACCGACCAGGATTAATTGGTCAACGGCCCATTCTTGACGGCAGTCAGAGGCTGACTTTTGCTGCGAGAAACCATAATCTTCCTAAGAAGAGGCACGCGTTGAGCTTTCTCCAACCCCGCAGTTTCCGCGTGGATATCATTACGGTTTTTTGCTCCCTGCTCCTTGCTACCTTTCTCATCGTCCTGACCTACAGCTATTTGAATACTTCCCGCATTGTCTTGCTGCTTTCTGACAACATCATGGACCGGACCACGGATCTGGTCATTCAGCGCACCGTGGCATTTTTGCATCCCCCCGCCCGGATGACCGAATTAACCGCCCAGATGGTTGCTGCGGGCCTGCTCTCTTTTAAGAACCTGCCCCGGCTGGAGCGCTACCTGGCTGCCAGCTTGCGCGCCATGCCGCAGGCATCCATGCTTTTCGTGGGAGATCAGCAGGGAAATTTCCTCCTGGCGCGCCGGGAGGAGGCTGACAAGATAGCCACCAAGCACATGCGCCGCACTACGAAGGAGACCATCACCACCTGGAAGGTGTGGAGCCCCGAGCACAACCTTGTGGCCGCCAGTACCCTGACCACTGATACCTTTGATCATCGCACCCGCCCTTGGTACCGAGCCGCTGCTGAGACCAAACAATTATCCTGGAGCGATCTTTACATCTTTTACACCGGACACGAACCGGGTCTGACCGTCTCTTCTCCTATTATTGATCATCGGGGAACTGTCCTGGGGGTGGTGGGATGTGACCTGGCCTTGCTGCAACTATCCCATTTTTTGCGAGAACTCGTCATCGGCCAAACCGGCTTGGCCTTTATCCTGAACGAAAAACAGGAAGTCGTGGCCTACCCCGATCCGGCCCAGATTACGGCCCAACCTGCCGCCGGCGATGGCATTTTTCCCATACAGGTGTCTTCCCTGCAAAACCAGGCCGTGGTCACAGCCTTCCAACAGTATCAACGGCAAGGCCAGGAGGAATTCCCTTTTTCTGTGGCTGGTCGCCGTTATCTGGCCTCCTTTACCAGGTTCCCGGACTCATTTGGCAGCCTCTGGAAGGTAGGGATCATCGTGCCGGAAAAAGACTTTACCAGCCAGGTTGATTATCTTATCCGCCGGGTCCTGATGATCTGCTCCATTTTTCTCCTCTTATCCCTGCTCATAGCGGTTTTCCTGGCCCGCCTCATCTCCAAGCCGGTGCTGCAGTTGGCCGCCGAAACCGATCGGATCAGAAATCTTCAGGTTGACTCTCCCCTCAATCTTGAGTCACATATTACCGAAATCCAGGTTTTGACCCAGGCCATAGAACGCATGAAGGGAACGCTCCGCTCCTTCATGCGTTTCGCGCCCCGGCAACTGGTCCAGGAAGTAGTTCTCGGTGAGAAAGAACTCATGCTGGGCGGCGAAAGACGGGAAGTGACCCTTCTGTTCAGCGACCTCCGCAGCTTTACCCAGTTTGCCGAACACAACCGGCCTGAAGACGTGGTGCATGTGCTCAATCTGCACTTTGACGCCATGATCCGGAGCATTACTGAATATAATGGCTATGTGGTTGATTTTCTCGGCGATAGTCTCTTCGTCGCTTTCGGCGCCCTGCAGCCGGACCCCCGTCATGCCTACCATGCCGTGGCCTGCGCCCTGGCCATGCAAGTGGCCCAGAGACAGTTAAATGCCCAATGGCTCGGAACCCCCCTGCCGCCGCTGGAAATGGGGATAGGCATCAACAGCGGTTCGTGTGTGGTGGGGAACATGGGATCTTTGGAGCGGATTAAATATGATGTGATCGGCCACGCCGTCAATGTGGCAGCCCGTATCGAGACCTTGACGGTGGGAGGCCAGATCCTGATTTCGGCCGAGACCAGGGCGGCGGTGGCAGGGGAATTTGAGCTTCTTGGCCCTTTGACGGCGCTGGGCAAGGGTTTGGAAAACCCCCTGCAGGTCTGGGAGGTGCGCAGCCTGCGAGCTCACCCGGATCTGGTCCTGCCACCGACGGTCCCCGATCTGCGTGCTCTGGCGCCGCCTCTGCCGATCCACCTCCGCCTGATCACCGGGAAACAGATTGACGCCGAGCTTCAGGCTGCCACCCTCATCAGGCTTTCGCGGGCGGGCGCAGCCCTCAGGACCAGCACTCCTTTGGCTGACTTTGCCCCGTTGCAGGTTGGACTCCCGGGGCCATCAGGGAAAAACCTTTATATCGACGGCAAGATTGTGGCCGCCGATCATGCTGACCAGGAATATATCGTGCGCTTTTCTCCCCTGAGCGGAGAAGCTGCGGCAGCCATACACCATCTCCTGTCCGAAAGGGCCGGTCAATCTCAAGAAAGTTAGCCGCCGTCGGCCGCGTCGCCGGCTCCGGGCCTTGCCGCCGTCGGCCGGAACAGCCATTTTAAGCTGCCGGTGCTGGGCCCCGAATCGGGGCGAGGTCCAGCCTTTGTTTTACGCCTTTGTGCCCTCCCCGGCCTGAGCCTTTAATCTGGCAACAAATTCATAGCCGATGGTCTGGCCAGACCCCAGTTGGCCAAGCCTGATCTCCGGTTTGATGTCGCCGTGATAATCCGAACCGCCGGTCATGAGCAGGCCCAACTCCTTGGCCAATTGCCGATAGAGCTCCGTCCGTTCGGGGGTATGTTCGGGATAATAGACCTCCAGGGCCGCCAACCCCCAGGACTGCAATTGCTCCAGGATGTGGCGCAGGTGGCCGACAGAAGTATATTCCAAGGTAAAGGGATGGGCCAGGCCGGCCACCCCCCCCGCCGCCCGGATCAGGGCAATGGCCTCCTGGGGCGGAAAACGGAATTTACTGACATAAGCTGGGCCATGGTTGCCGATATAGCGCTCAAAGGCCTCCTGGAAGCTGGCCACATACCCTTTCTGGACCAAAACCTGGGCAATATGGGGTCGCCCCACCTGACCGCCGCCCGAGGCTCTTGCCACCTCCGCCAGGGTAATATTCATCCCTAATTTCTGGAGCTTGGCCACAATCTGAGGGTTGCGCTCAGCCCGGGCCTGCTGCAAAACCTGCAACCGGCTCGCCAGCAACTGCGACCGGTAATCGAGAAAATACCCTAAAATGTGCATACTGCCCGGTTCGTGCCGGGCGCTGATTTCGATGCCGGGAATGACCTCCAGATCGAACTCGATGCCGGCCGCAATGGCCTCCGCCAAACCGTCAATGGTGTCGTGATCGGTTAGGGCCAAAGCCCGCAGTCCCTGGGCCTTCGCCTCGGCTACCAGTTCCCGGGGAGTCAAGGAGCCGTCGGAAGCAGTAGAATGCACGTGGAGGTCCACGATGTCCATGAAATCTACCTCCAGCAGAGATAAATAAAAATATAACCCGGTGGGGGATTTGTCGAGACGAAGGCGAGAGAAAACAATAAGGCGGCCCGAAGGCCGCCTGTGGTTTCTGGGATCGGTTAGATCATTTTGAATTTATTCTTGTATTCGCCGTAGTTTTTCCGCATTTCCTTCTTGATCATCTTGCCCGTGGGGGTACGCGGAATGGCATCCAGGAAGACCACCTCGCGCGGCAGTTTGTATTTGGCCAGCAGGTCGGTGGTGGAGTTAATGATATCCTTGGCCAATTCCATGGACGGGGTATTGCCGGGTTCCAGTTCCACCATGGCCACGACCTTCTGACCCAGGATTTCATCCGGAATACCGACGACTGCGCAGTCCCGCACTTTGGGATGACGGACGATGGCGTCTTCGATTTCAGACGGGGCCAAACGGAAGCCCGACGACTTGATCATGTCGTCTTCCCGGGCCTGGAAGAAGATGAAGCCGTCTTTGTCCATGATGACCGCGTCGCCCATCATGTTGTAGCCGTCTTTGACGCCCTTCTTCTGGGTCTTCAACAGCTTGTTGTCCTGGACATAGGGTTTCCAGTAGACGGTGCCGGTGGGGCCCTTCACCAACATGGAGCCGACTTCGCCCGGCGCCGCCTCGGTGCCGTCTTCTTTGATAACCTTCACTTCAAAACCAGGCAGGGCCTTGCCGATGGAATCGGGTACCGGCACATCGCTCATGGTGTTGGAGGTGACCAAGTGGACCATTTCCGTGCCGCCCAGACCTTCCCAGATGGGCTTGCCGGTCTTGGCCTGCCACAGGGCCAGGGTCTTGCCGGTCAGGGCATCGCCGCCGGAGGTATACATCCGCACAGAGCTGAGGTCATAGTCGTTGAAATTGGGCATTTCCAGGAGTTTCCGGTAGGCCGTGGGCAGACCGGTGACGACATTGACCTTGTGTTTCTGAATGGTGGCCATCATGTCGTCGGGGGTGAACTTGGGCAACAGGGAGATGGTGGCGCCGGCGGCAAAGGGCACCAGACAGAAGGTGCCGTAACCGGCGGCAAAGGAGACCGGAGCAGAACCACCCAATACTTCGCCGGGTTTGAGTTTCCACACATATTTGTTCACCAGGTGGGACTCGATAATAACCTCTTTGACGAAGTGGACGCAGCCTTTGGGCTGGCCGGTGGTGCCAGAGGTATAGAGGATGACGCCGATGTCATCGGGGCTCAGTTTTACATTCTCGAACGTATCCGCCGCTTTGGCGAACTCTTCGGCAAAATCATAATAGCCTTTGGCCTTGACTTCATCAGGTTTGCCGCCCACCACGATGATCTTGGTGGGGAACTGGAAGTCTTTCTGGCCGGCTTCCACTGCCGCCAACAGCGGCGCACTGACGAAGAAGGCGGCAAATTCGGCGTTATTCAGGGTAAACTCGATCTCTTCCTTGGCCCACAGAGGAGACACCGGGACAGGGATGGCGCCGACTTTCTGGATACCGAAGTTGATGGCCACCGCATCGGGGGTATTGGTCATGCGGATGCCAACCCGGTCCTGAGCTTCCACACCCAGGCTCTTGAGAATATTGGCGACCTTGTTGGCCATCTTCATTAATTCTTCATAGGTGATGGTCTTGTCGCCAAAGAGGATGGCCGCCTGTTTGCCGAGACCGGCTTTGACATGCTTATCCAGGAACTCTTCAGCGATGTTCACCGGACCGGCTACTAAATGTTTGAATTCTTCCGGCACGATGTGTTCGGGCCATAATTCTTTTGGGGGTAGATAATCAGCGGGGATTTTGCCCATATTGCCTCTTCCTCCTGCAGTGTAGTTGATTGGTTTTTTACTCCAAGAAACCTGGAGCGTCACCAGAAATGCCCTAAGTCCTTGTGAATGGTATAACAATCGCGGCCTGCTTGTCAAGGGTTTTGTACGTTTTCGGTCATGAAATCTCCTCGGCCCACGAACATTTTTCGCCCTTACAGGCAATTATATTTTTTGTCTAGTTTATGTCTTGTGATTTTTATAAGTTATAATTAAAGCGCAGCGCCGCCTGCTCAGCTGTTAAGAGGTCGAGGGATCCAAGCCGTGAACGTCAGCGACTGGTCGTTGTCGCCGACCACTCATTGACGGTCGTGGCTTGAAATGGGTCAGTGCCCCACAGCAGGCGGGAGGCGCTCCGCTTTCCCGCCCTGTAAGGACTTCCCGCCCGGCTTGGCCCGCTGGTGGGTAAGGTTAAGATGGGGTTGGGGG
>CALGOE010000176.1 GCA_937958145.1 uncultured Desulfobacca sp. | reverse complement strand
GCCAGATTTTTTCTCATCGTCTCCCTGCCCCTCCTGGTGCTTGGGCTAGGCGTTGGGACCCTGTGGGGGGCAGCGCCGGACCTGCCCTTCAACCTCCCGGCGGCCCAGTGGCGGCCCCTGGAGGATTGGCTGAACCCGTCCCTGCAGGCCGCGCTGGACCAGGCCCTGCGGCAGCGGCCGGGCTGGCCGGAACTCATGGCCAAACACAAGCTGGCCGTAGGGCTGGTGGACCTGGCAGAACCCCGGGCGCCCCGGTTTGCCCAGGTCAATGGCGACACCATGCTGTATGCCGCCAGCCTGCCCAAGATTGTGGTGCTCCTGGCCGCGTTCCACGCCATGGCCGACGGCCGCCTGCCCCAGACGCCCCAGATCCGCCAAGAGCTCATGGCCATGATCCGGGACTCCAGCAACCCGGCGGCCGCAGCCATCATTCGGCGCCTGGGCCTCCCTTCTATTCAGTCGCTCCTTTTTCAGCCCCGCTACCGTTTCTATCGCCCCCGCCAGGGTGGCGGCCTTTGGGTGGGCAGCACCTTTGCCCCCGGAGGCCCGCAGTATCCTGAACCCCTGCAGGATCTGACCCAGGCGGCAACGGCCACCCAGGTCTGTCGCTTCTATTATCTCCTGGCCACCGGCCGCCTGCTTTCCCCCCTGGCTTCCCGCCAGATGTTGGAGATCATGGCCTATCCCGGCCTGAAAGACAAATTTGTTGCGGTTCTGGGGCCAACCTTGCCGCCGAATCGTCTCTTCCGCAAGAACGGCACCTACGGCCCCACCCATTGCGATTCGGCCCTGGTCTGGGGCCAAGGCTGGCGCCGCTACATCCTGGTGGGCCTGGTGGAGGATGCCCGGGGTGAACAGATCCTCCGGGAACTCGTACCGCTGGCCGAGCGGGTGCTGCGCCAATCCCGGGGCCGACGTTAAACGCCGGCGGGCCCCTGCCGGCGGCCCATCATGGCTCCGGGGCTCCCGTCGGGCGGTTTTGCCCCTGCCCTGCTTTGAAGGAAACTTTTTTAATAATTTGCTGCAGCCCCTTGCGAGGAGAGGCCCATGTGGACGGCGGTCATACAGATGCAAAGCGGTCTTCAGGCCGCGGCCAACCAGACCCGGGCCCACCATTTGATTGCCGAGGCGGCCGCTCGCGGCGCCAGGTTGGTGGCCCTCCCGGAATACTTCCTCAACCTCGGGCCGCCGGAGACGATTGTCGCCCAGGCCCAGACCCCGGACAGTCCGGCGGTGCAGAGCTTCGCCCAACAGGCCCGGGAGCTGGGCATCTACCTGCTGCTGGGCACAATCCCTGAGCTGGCGCCCGAACCCGGCAAGGTCTACAACACCTCGCTGCTCCTTGGTCCTGACGGCGCCATCCTGGCCCGGTATCGGAAAATCCATCTCTTTGACATCGACATTCCGGGCAAAGTCCGTTTCCGGGAATCGGCTCACATCGCCGCGGGTGAGGAAGTCGTGGCCGTGACCCTGCCGGAGCTCGGCTGGACCATAGGGCTGGCCATCTGCTATGACCTGCGCTTCCCCGAACTCTTCCGGGCCCTGGTGGACCGGGGGGCTGAGGTCATCATCGTGCCGGCGGCCTTCTCCCAGGTTACCGGCCGGGACCACTGGGAAACCTTGCTGCGGGCCCGGGCCATCGAAAACCAGGTGTATATCCTGGCTCCGGCCCAATACCCCCACCCGGAGCAGAGCCTCAAGACCTACGGCCGCTCCCTGATTATTGATCCCTGGGGCCTGTCTTTGGCCCGAGCCGCGGACCGGGAAGACATCATCTATGCCCGCCTGGATCGTGCTTTCCTGATGAAGCTGAGGGCAGAACTCCCCTGCCTCCGGCATCGCCGCCTTTAACTGCAGGCGATCAAACAGGTTGTTCGGGGCAAAGCCCCCTGCCGGCGGCCGGCGAGCCCTGTCCGGGCAGAAAGCGTGGCCTGACCATTCCCTCCTGGTCATCCTGCCGAACTTGCATTTTAAAGGAATTTCTGTTAAAAATGGACTACAAGCATCGGAGACCGGACATGAATGTCAAAGAAGCGGTCGTTGCCGCCCTAAAAGAAATGATCCTGCCCGAGCTGGCCGTCATGAAACAGGAGCAGGCAGAGATCAAGACCGCCCTGACTTTAACCAATAAACGCCTGGATGATGTCAATAACCATTTGCTTGACCAGAGCCGCCGTTTAGACGAAACCAATAAACGCATTGATGAAAACAACAAGCGCTTTGATGACATCAATAATCGTATAGACGGAACTAATAAGCGATTCGACGATATTTACAAAAGATTCGATGATATCAACAATCGAATCGACGAAAATAATAGACGTCTCGACGATAACAACAAGCGCATCGATGAAACCAATAAACGCATTGACGGGGTGCGGGATGAACTAAAGGGGGAAATCACAGAGATCACCAGGCGTTTGGACTGCATAAAAACAGACTTCGTCAATCGTATTGATGAAACCCACAAAAGAATTGATTCTTTGGCCATCCGAATAGATTCTCTGGCCAACCGAATCGATAGCAGGCTTGATTCAGGCAATATCCGGATGGATTCCATCCGGGATGACATCGGGGCCGAAATGAAAGAAATGAACAAACGTCTGGATCGGCTCTATGAAGTGATTGTCCGGCGGGAAGAGCACCAAAATCTGGAGGCTCGCCTCCTCCGACTGGAGCAGGACCTCAACGATTTAAAGCAACACTTTGCGGCTTAACTCTTTCTGCCGCCTTTTCCTCTTGCAAGAGATGCCCAGGAGACCCCCCTGGGCATTTTTTTCAGCTTGAGCCTGTCAGGCCATCCGCTCCTGCTTGCTCTCCCAAAATGAAAGAATATTCACGCCGCCAAAATCAGTTTGACTCCCGGGCCGGTTTGCAGTAATAATGGATGTCCGGAGAACGGCCGGGGAAAAAGCAGGCCAGGTTTCGACCTGAGGCCTCTCGGTTCTGCTCTGTCCCGGATGCCTGTTCTTTCCCATCATCAAGCCGGCATGAGTGAGGCCATGAGGAATCTCTGGGCTGATTGGCGCGGTCGTTTGCCGTATCGCCGCTATCGTGATCGGGAGGATCGGCCCCGCCGTTTGCGGGCGCAATTCTTCTGCCTCTTGACCCTGGTGGCCGGGGCGGTTTACTTAGGCTGGCTGGCCCACCAGGCCTGGCAGCAGCGCACCTTTCCCACCCTTCTCTTTCTGGGCGCGGAGTCGGCGGCCTACTTTCTCTTGGTCGTCCTCTCTGTGGATGTCTGGCACCAACGCTTCCATCGCCCCGAGGGACTGGCGCCAGACCGGCCCTATACCGTCGCTGTCCTGGTCACCTGCTGTGGTGAGCCCCTGGAGGTCATTCGCACCACCCTGACCGCGGTCAAGCACATGGACTATTCCCTTTATACGGTTTATGTCCTGGATGACGCCGGGGCTGAAGAGGTCGCCGCCCTGGCGCACGACCTTGGCTTTTATTATTACTCCCGCCCTCGGGAAGGCCTGCCCCGGCAAGATGCCAAAAGCGGCAACCTGAATTTCGGCCTGAGCCGCAGCCAGGGGGAACTTGTCTTGGTCCTGGATGCCGACCAAGTCCCCCAACCTGATATCCTCAGCCGCATGGTCGGCTTTTTCCGTCTACCGAAAGTGGCATATGTGCAAAGCCGCCAGGACTTCTTCTTGCCCGACGGCGATCCTTTTTACAATCGGGACGACGTGTTTTATGAGGCCATCCAATTGAGCAATGACCAGGCCAATGCCGTAATTTCCTGCGGTTCCGGGGTGCTCTATCGGCGCCGGGCCCTGGAGGAGATGGGCGGCTTCGCCACCTGGAATATTGTCGAGGATTTTACCACCTCCTATGAGTTGGTCAGCCGGGGCTGGCACGGCATTTACTTCCCCTATGCCCTGTCCCGGGGGCTGGCCCCGGATACACTGGTGGGCGTGGTGCAGCAGCGCTACCAGTGGTGCCTGGATGCCATGCGGCTGTTTTTTTGGGACAATCCTTTTCGCAAAGCCGGATTGCGGCTGCGCCAGCGCCTGCACTTCACCATCATCATGTTGGCTTATGCCATCAGCGGTCTGGTCATCCCCATTTTTTATTTTTTACCCCTGTATTGTTATCTGACCGGCCAGAGTTTTCTGGTGGCGCAGGAGGTCAACTATCTGGTCTTTCGGGGGGTGTATCTGGTGTGCACCATCCTGGCCTTCCATTATCTTTTCTACCAGAAGCATGCCTTGAAACAATTAAAAATGCTCTGCGGCCTCTTCCCGGTCTATGCCTGGGGGACGCTCGCCGCCCTCTGGTACCCACCGGGCCGCAAACCCCGTTATCGGGTGAACCTGCCCATGGCGCCGCCGGCCCTGCACACGTTTCTGGCGATCCTGCCGCACCTGGGCCTTATTGCCCTGCACCTGACGTTGCCGTTCCTGTCCCTGGCCCAAGGCTGGGCTTCCCCCCGGCTCATCGCCGCCAATGGCCCTTTTTCCGCCTTTACCATCTGGGTCCTGGGAGAGATGATCTTCCTGGCGTTGGCCAAACCCCGCTGGCAAGCCGGGCCCCATCCCAGCCTGGTCTACAACGGCGAGGTTTAAGATGCGTCGCCTCTGGCTGCTCGGCGTCTTTCTCTTTTTGGGAGTCCTATTCTGGCAGATCTGGTCCCAGGATCATTACTTCTATCTTTCGGCCCATGATTTGTATCAGCGCGCCCAGACGGCCCGGCAGGAGGGCGATCAAAAACGCGCCCGGGAGTTTGCCCGACGGGCCTGGCAGCGGGAACCGCACAATTGGCAATACGCCGAGTTTCTGGCCTGGCGCTGTCTGGAATCCCGGCAATTTCAGGAAGCCCTGGAGCTTTTCCAACAGATCGGACAGCATCAGCCCACCCCGACGGCCTTAACCGGCCAGGTGGAGGCCCTGGTACGCCTGGACCGGCGGCGCGATGCCCTGGACCTGTTGGATTCCCATCTCGCCTCCCACCCGCAGGATGTTGCAGCCTTGGGTCTGGCGGCAGACCTTGCCTCCCAGGAGACCGACACCCAGGAACAGGCCAGAGATTATTATCAGCGGCTCCTGGCCTTGAATCCCCACGACCAGGCCAGGCGCCGCCGGTTGGTAGATCTGCTGACAGCTTCGGGGCGTTTTGCCGAAGCCATTCCTCTCCAGGAGCAGATGGTGGCAAACGCCCCCGAGGATGTCCAGGCCTTGCACCAGTTGGCCCTGCTCCATGCCTGGCGGCAGGATCATCAGGCCGCCGTGCCCATCTACCAGCGCCTGGTGGAGCGGGCGGCCGAAGACCAGAGCCTGCGGTTGGAGGCGGCCAAAAATGCTGAGGCGGCCAAGAATCTGGATCAGGCCATTGTTCATTATTTGGCCCTCTATGCCCAGTCCGGTGGGAAAAAAGAGTATGCCCTGGTCCTGGCCCGCCTCTGGTCCCAGGCCGGCAATCATGGCGAAGCCGCCGCGGTGCTGGCTCCCCTGATGGCGGCCCAGCCCACCCTGGAGGAGCGACGCGCCTATGCCCTGGAGCTCCTCCTGGCCGGGCATTATGGCCAGGCCCTCAAGGCCTATCGCCAGGCCTGGGAGGCGGGAGATTCCCATCAGGAGACCATCCTCAATCTGGCCCGGCTCTCCGCTCAACAGCAGCAGTTCCGACAGGCGGCGGCTTTTTGGGATGAAGCGGCCCGACGTCAGTTGCTGACCCCAGACCTGCGCCGGGAAGCGGCGTTAACCTACTCGTATGCTCGCCAGTATCGAGACGCAATCGCAGTGCTCCAGGGCGTGGACCGGCATGACCCCAAGCTGCTGCTGTTCCTGGGCCAGATGCATTTTTACCAGAAACAATGGCAGCAGGCGATACCCTACTATCGGGAGTATCTGCAGCACCTGCCGGCCGATGGCGCGGCCCGCCTGCAGTTAGCCCAGGTCCTGTCTTTTAGGCCCGAAACCCTGGAGGAGGCGGCAACGGAGTACGAAGCCGCAGCCCTGGCCAGCGGCGATCCCGGGCTGCTGCTGCAGCGGGCGGCGGTCCTCCTGCAACTGGCTCAAAACGTCACCGATGACCTTTCCCGTCGGGAGGTGGCAGCGAAGTATTGGGCCACGGCGGCGGCAGCCTTGCGCCAGGTGCCCAGCACCGGTCTCAAGCCAGAATTGCTGCGGGAAAAAGGGACCCTCTTTTTATGGCTGGGGGATCCAGAGGAGGCCCTGGGGTGTTTTGAGGCCTATCTGCAGACGCAGCCTCATGACCGCCGCGTCCTGCTGGAGAAGGCCCGGACCCTGATTGATCTCCAACGTGGCGCCGATGCGGCCGAAGTCTTGCGCCGTTTGCCGCCCCCCCGAGCCACACCCTTCCCTGCTCCTCCGGCCCGCTCCGAAGGGGATGAGGGTTTGGAGAAGGCCACTTCTCCTGCGCACTTCACAACGGCCCGAGGGGGCGAGGGGGCTGTCACTGCCGGCTCGGAGCTCGAAGTCCTCACCCTGTTCCTGGAAGCGGCCCTCGTCGACCGGAACTGGGCGGAAGCGCAACGCCGGGCCTGGCAGCTCTACCTCACCCAGATGCCGGCCGGAACTTCCCCGCCGCCAAGCTGGACCGCGGCGCGTCGGCGGCTCCGGGAGGCGGGGGCCAACATTGACCTGCCGCCGGCCACCCGGCTGGCCATGGCCAGGGCCTTGGCGCAGCAGCCCGATCTGGAAAAGGAGCCCGACCTGGTGCGGGTGGCAGTGGACCTCTGTTTGGCCAACCTGCGACCCCGCCGCCCCCTGAGACCCGACGACCACCGGACTTACCAGGCCTCCCTCCTGGTGCTCAAGTTTCTTCTGCCCCGCCTCAGCCATTTTGAAGACCTGCAGAACCTTGTCCCCCGTCTGCCGGGCCTCCGGGACAAGTCCCCGGAATATTTGACCGCCCTCGGCTACTTTACCGGTAATCTGGGGCGCCAGGGGGGCAAACTGCAGTATCTGCGCCATGCCCTGGAGGATCGGGGGGAAAATTATCCGGCCCGTCGTCCTGGTGATCTGCTTTACCTGGCTGCATTAGCCACGGAATTGGGAGATTATCGGACGGCCAGAGAGTATTTTGACCGCCTGGCCCACCTGCGACCGGAAGATCAAAGAGTGGCGGCCCTGCGTCTGCAGGTCCTGGCTGCTGCCAAGGAACCAGGCCGGTTGCTGAAGGCCCTGGAGGAACAGCCCCAGACCCCCGAGACGGCTCTGGCCATGGCCAAGGTGTATCTGGAGCGGCAACAATATGACGGTGTTTTGAGTCTGTTAGCCGACGTCCCCAAAGGCCACCAGCTCTGGCCCAAGTCCCAGCGGCTGGTGATCCAAGCCTACCAGGGGCGCCAGGACTATCCCGCAGCTTTGGCGGCCATCCGGGAACTGCGCCGTCAAGTCCAGGGAGACGCTGAGCTGGCCATGGCCGAGGCCCAGGCCCTGGAAGCCATGGATGATCGGGCCGGCGCCCACGCAGCTTATACGGCCGTGATCCAGCAGGCCCCCGATACCTTCACGGCCCAGGTGGCGCAAGCCCGGTTGGCCCGCTGCCGCCGGGATTGGGCGGGGGCTTGGCGCCATTTCACCGCCGCCTTGCGGGAGCGCCCCCAGGACATCGCCATTCTCAACGAACTGGAGCAGGTCCGCGAAGAGATGCGCCCCACCCTGGCGGCTCGCAACCTGCCATCGTCATGGCGGGGGGAACGTCGCCCCGAAGAAGCCCTGCGCCCCTGGCAGTTCGGCCGCTACGACCGGGAGCCGGGAATATTGGGCGGCTCCCGGCCTTACGCCCGCTCTTTGCTGCCATTTGCCCTGCCCTCTGCCCTCATCCCAGAGACGACCATGGTGGAAGATCGCAACCGTCTCCGAGCGGTGGAAACCCGCTTAGCCGGCGGCCTCTGGCTGAGCCGGGTCCTGCCGGTGCGCCTGGCGCTGGGTTATCGGGCCCTGCAACAACACACCACCGGGCCGGGCCCGGCCAACCTGAATCTGGGCCTGAAGCCGGTCTTTCAGCAGACCAGCCGCAACCGCACCACCTGGGAGCGGGGTGAGGCGACCCTGACCCTGGGACCGCTGGTCCTGGGCGACCGCCTCAAACTGACCGGCGAACTCAGCGGCCGCCGCTACTGGCGGCAGGTGAAGCAGCAGGTGAGCCAGTATGGCCAAAAGGTCATACCCTTCCCGCCGGTTATTCTTAATACCCTGGCTGGTGCCGACCTGACCGAGCAGGAGGCCCGCAACCGCCTCCTGGGCAGTGTGACCCTCGATCTTGCCGTGAGGGCGCAAACCGATCTGACCCTGCGCTATGCCCGGCGGGACATTTTTGATCAGGCCCCGGGCATCTATCCCCGTCTTTTCCAGCAGGTCATCCGTTTAGACTCCCTGCCGCTGCTGACGCTGCAGGAGGTGGAGCTGGCCGTCAGCCACCAATTCCACCCCGGCCTGAACTATCAGGGCAATCTGGCCCAAGCCTTTTTCTCCGATCTGAACCGACGTTTCACCCTGTACCAAGGGCTGCGTTGGCAGGCGATCAATCAGCCCCAGATGCACCTGGACCTGACGCCCAGCTACTATCTGGCGGTATACCGGGTCCGGCAGGAGGCCTACTTCAGCCCCCATGCCTACCAGGCCCTGGGGTTGACCGTGGACTTTGACCGGCAGCTCCCTCAGGTACCCATCCTGCCCCGGTTTCTTCTGCTGCCAACGTTGGTGCTCCAGGTCACCGGCCAGGTGGTGGACAACGACGGCCGCTGGGGCCCGGCCCTGGGCACCCTGGCGGGACTGGAGGCCGAACCCCTGCAGAACCTGTATGTGGGTTTACATTATTTCTATTTTAAGGAATGGGCCACCAATTATTGGTTTCACAGCCTGATCGGCGGGTTGACATGGCGGTTTTAGATGAATGGGCAGAACCGGCTCCCTGACGTAATCAGCCTCATCCTGTTGGCTTGTCTGATCGGCGGCGGCTGCGCCGAAGTCACCAAGCCGACGCCGACGCGTTTCGAGGTGGCAGAGGTCCAACGCACCGCTCTCACTCGACATCCCCATGCCAGCTACAATAGGGAGCGGGCCATGCGGGTTTTCCTGCGGCTGTTGCCGACACTGCCCCGGGTGCATGGCCGCACGTACCCGTTCCTGGGTTTTAACTGGTGGGTAACCGAGGCCGGGCAGCCGGTGGTGGATAACGTCTGGGCCCCCTCCCCGGCCCACGATCGGCCCCTGCAGCGTCAGGTGGCCACCCTCTTTGACCCCCGGGATGATCGGCCGCCCCCGGCAGACCGGGAGGCGGCCCTGCAGCAGGGCGATGTCATCCTGGCGGTGAACGGCCTGCCCATCCCCACCTGGGTAAAAGAATGGGATGGCTTCAGCCGCAGCCTCAGAGAGGTCTGGCGGTCCTCCCTGCCAGGGGAAATCCTCATAAACCTGGTCCTGACCGCCCGCTCTGCCCGGGAGGAGATGGCCGGCCGCTACCGGGGCGGACCCGTTACCTTGCTGGTGGATCGTCAGGGCGTCCGGCGGCAGGTTACCCTCTATCCCGTATACCTGCCGGCCGAGTATGGCCTCCTGGTCATTACCGGCCAGGCCGGGAACGCCTTCAATGCCTATGCTGCCCCCGGCTGCATCCTGATCACCCGGGCCATGCTGGAGATGTGTCGCACGGACGATGAACTGGCCATCGTCCTGGGCCACGAATTAGCCCACCAGGCCCACGGCCACCTGGTCCGCCGCCAGGGACAATATCCGGTGGCCCAGTTGGCCACCGAAATCCTGGCCTTGCCTTTCAGATTGTTGCGGCCCCCCGCCTCCTGGTATTACGGCGTGGGCGAGGACATTCGCCGCATAAGCAGCAGCGCCGTCATCAGCGTCTTCAGTCGCCAGGACGAGTTGGAGGCCGACGCCTACGGCCTTTGGTATGCCTATCAGGCCGGTTACGATCTCGATCAGGGGGTGGCCATCTGGGAACGGCTGGCCGTGGTCGCAAAACACAACATCTTCGAGACAACCCATTATCTGGAGGCCCACCCAGCCGCAGCGGCCCGGTTGGCCCGCCTGAAAAAGATGGAGGGTCTTTTCCGGGAGGGCAAAGCCTCCCAGGTTCTGGTGCCTTAGTGCCTTCCAGATCGGCGGGCCGGCTTCTTGCCCGGATCGTGAGGTTGCCAGCCTGGATCGGGAAAAGTAATGTGGTCCATAAAATACAACAGGGGAGACATTGCGGTCTCCCCTGTGGTCACTGCTCACCCTGCCGGTCTATTCCCGTGCCCCTCAACTGCCCTCGCCTAGAAAGCTACCCTGGGTTTGGACAAAACCTTTTATCCTGCCATCCACAACGAGCCAAAGAATCTTTATCTACTTGAAAAGGTGAGATTCTTCCCGGCGCTCAGCCTGACCCCGAACGAGCTGCCGGGATAAACAATAAATTGGTGAAAGAAGCCAATTGCCCCCAAGGAGTGGCGGCAATTGTCCCTATCCCGGACCAGCAGCGTCCGAGGGGAACAAATCTCCCAACTATCTCGCCCGGCCCGGCCAACCGGCGCCGGATTATTTGATAGTATCTTTGAGAGTCTTGCCCGGCTTGAATTTCACCACTTTCGTGGCCGCAATCTTGATGGGCTCACCGGTCTGGGGGTTGCGGCCTTCCCGCTCCTTGCGCTCCGAGACTGTGAAGGTGCCGAATCCGGCCAGGGAAATGCGCCCCTGGGTTTGCAGAACTTCCGTCACCGTCTTGACGAAGGCATTCAGGGTTTTTTCCACATCGGCCTTTTTTACCTGCCCGGCGGCTGCGATCTGTGCTATTAACTCTCCCTTGGTCATAACCACTCTCCCTCCCTAAAATGATACGAAGAATAAAAAATATTAATGCCCTTAAAACCTGCCGTTAACCTTAGGTTGGGCCGACGCCCCTCTTTGTGAAAATAAGTTTTTGCGTATTTTTTCTCCGACCGGAGACAACGGACATGATTTATTGATAATACCACGCCGCAAATTTGTTTATCCATAGCATAGATACGACAAATTTGACAATAAAAAATTACATTTTCCCGACTCTGCAACAAAATTTTTTCCATAAAATGTAGATTGGCCGGCCGGCGGCAGACGCCGGCGCCGGGACCCGCGACCGGCAGGGTGATCGGCCCCCATCCCAGCCGGTTTCCTGATCCGGCCCAAAGCCCTGGGAGCTGCGGCTAAACCGAACCTTAAGACATGGTTTTGTAGAGGGCCGCCACGCCGGCCAAGCCAAAGAGAATATTGGCCAGCCAGGCGGCCACAACGATGGGTAGGGCGCCGACTTGGCCCAGAGAAAGGAGAAAACTGAAGAGCAGCCAATAGACAAAGATCAAAGCGATACCCAAAGCAATACTGAGGGGGATATTACTTTTCTCTTGCCAGAAGATGATACTGCCGCCGATGAGGGTGACGATCAAAGGCGTGAGGGCCATGGCTATCCGACTGTGCAGCTCGACCCAGTAGGGGCGGGAATCGTAGCCGTCCCGCTCCAGGCGCACAATGTGGCGATGCAGATCAGCTCCGGTCATTTCCGTGACTTTCCGTTCCAGGCTGGCAAAATCCTCAGGACGTTCCGTCAGCACAATGGTCCTGGTTTTAAAGGTTTCACCGATCAGGGCCCCCCGGGCCCCGAAGGTCTGGACCTGGCCATCAAAAAAGAGCCAATTTTTCCCGGTCCACTGCGCCTTCCGGGCCGCGACAAACTGGATGAGGTGAAATTGGGCATCAAAGACATAGATCCGAACATCACCCATCGTTCTGGTATCCTTGCGGAAATCGGTGATGTTGAGAATGACCCGGTCGCCTTTATACCACAGATACTTCAATTCGATGAGTTCCCGCACCGGCTTTTTGTCCACTTTGGTCTCCCAGATAACATTGATGTGCTGGTTCAGGGAGGGATTGACAAAGAGGTTGAGGACCAATAAGACGATGGCCAAAGCGCCGGCGATGCCGAGGATGGGGTTGAGCAGGCGGATCAGATTGATGCCGGCACATTGCATGGCAATGGTCTCATTATGGCGGGAGAGGAGCCCAAAAGTTATAATGATCGCCAAAATAACCGAAGCCGGCAAGACTTGGGCTGCGGCCACCGGTATTTTGGCCGCAAAATATTCGACAATGGTGATGATCCCGATCTGGGCCCGCACCAAGCGGTCAATTTTCTCAAAGAAATCAATGAGCAGATAAATGCTGACAAAGGCCGCCAGGGTCAGGGCAAAATTCCGGCTGAATTCTTTGGCAACGTATTTACTTAATAACTGCAACCGGCAGAGGGCGAAGCGCACCCCGGTCTCCTTCCTTGCCATTGTTGTCTCGGAGGTTCCTAAGATCAATGAACCTCGGCATGCACTTTTCCATAGCCGGCGGTCTGCCCAAAGCCTTGGTGCTGGCCCGGCGCCTGGCTTGCACGGCCCTGCAGATCTTTGTCCAGAATCCCCGCTCCTGGCGCTGGCGGCAGGTCCCGGCCCAGGAGATGGCGATTTTCCGGCAACAGCGGCGCCAGTACGGCATCAATATTGTCGCTACCCACCTTTCCTACCTGCCGAATCTGGCCGCGGCAGACGAACCTTTATATCAACGCTCCTGGGAACGGCTGCAGGCGGAACTGGCCCTGGCCCAAGACCTGGAAGTGGATTATCTGGTCTGCCATCCAGGGCATGCCGAGGACGCCGCCGCAGGCTACCAGCGGTTGGCCGCCGGTCTGGCAGACGTGCTGGCCCGCCAGCCGCCGCCTCCCCTTATCCTGCTGGAAAACACCGCCGGCCAAAAAAACGAACTGGGCGCCGACCTCAGGGCGCTGGGGGCAATCCTGTCCCGGTGTCCGCTTCCCATCGGCCTCTGTCTGGACACGGCCCATGCTTTTGCCGCCGGCTATAACCTGCGCCGGGCCGACCACCGCCGGCGGCTGCGCCAGGAAATTGCCCGCGGCCCCGGTTTAACCGCCCTGAAGCTGATCCATTGTAATGATTCCCTTTATCCCTGCGGCTCCCGGCGGGACCGGCACTGGCACCTGGGCCAGGGCTGCATCGGCCGGAGGGGACTGCAGAAATTTCTGGCTCAATTCGCCGGCTACGCCGCCGCCATCATTTTGGAAACACCCAAAAAAACCGCAGCCGACGATCCTCGCAACCTGTCGACGGCCCGGGCCCTGGCTAGCGGCCTGGGGGAAATGCCAGCAGCGATACCCCCAGGGCCGGGTCCAGACGGCGGCAGACGGTAGGACCGGTCAGCTCCAGCACCAGGATTTCGGCCACCAGATACACCTCGTTCTCACCCCGCAGGCAACCTGTCAGGGTCGCCTCCCCTTTGCCCAAGGCGCCGTGGAGGTGCAACTTCGGGGCTTCGCCTTCCCAAAAAAGATTGCCGACGCCAAGGATTTCCCATCCCTGGGAAAAGGCCTGCCAGACCGGCTGCGGCGGCAGCTCCGGCACGGCGGGACCGCTTACCAATTGGCCCTGTTTCATGGCCCCCAAAAAAAAGAGCCAGGCCGCCCGCACCTCGTGCCTGGCGGCGAAGTGGCTGATCTCCTGCAACAGATCATCGCCATGGGCCATCTTCAGAAGAAAAAGCCGCCCCAGCCTGGTCTCCAGAACCTCCATACCCTCGCCCCTCGCCACCTCTGCCGGCGGATAGCCAAATTTTTTGCTAAATTTTATGAATTTACCTCTTTTGGAAAAAAGTGCAACTCATTTTCGGCAGTTACCCTCCCCCCGAAAACTTCCGGCCCTGCCTGGATGGGCGTTGCCGCGGCCGTGAACGACCGGGTCTGGTAAATTTGATTGTCTCCCGGCGGCGGTCATGGTAGGTTAACCGGTAGGCATGAAATCGTGGGCCTGGTGCCCAGACCGCTGCGGCCAGCCAAGGCCGCCACCAGACCGACGCACGAGAACTTCATTCTTCCTATGTCCACATCATTCCCCGAAACCGTCCCGGCTGGGTCCCGGCAGAGTCTTGGGCTGCGGATCGCCCGAAGCCTAATACGTCTCTACCTCAGCCGTTTCCCTCTGCGCAACGGCAAAGGCCGCATCTATCAGACCTGGCAAAAGGTCCTGCTCCCTGCCGAGCGCTGGGTGACCATGACCGTGCGCCAGGGGTTCCAACTGCGCCTGGACCTCCAAGACCCGGCCCAGCGCCAGATCTATTTTTTCGGCGAATACGATGAACGGCACGAAATCCGCCTCCTGCAACAGGTGCTGCGACCGGGAGATTGTTTCTGGGATGTGGGGGCCAACATCGGTTTTTATACCCTCACGGCCGCCCGGGTGGTGGGGCCGACCGGAAGAGTGGTGGCCTTTGAACCGGCCGCCCATGCCTGGCAGGCCTTACACACCAATGTGATTCTTAACCCCAGTAAGTCCATTCATCTGGTGCGGTTAGCCATATCTGATCGAAGCGGCCAGGCCACCTTGCACCGCCATGCCGCCTATGCCGACGGTGGGGCCAGTCTCGTTGCCCGGGACGGCTACCACCTGGAGACCGAGGTGGTGACGACCCTGCCGTTGGATGACTACCTGGCCCAAACCGGCGGCCCCCCACCTACTTTCCTGAAGATTGATGTGGAAGGCCATGAGGCCGGCGTCCTGGCCGGGGCCCAGAAACTGCTGGCCGGAACAGAACCGCCCCTGATCCTCATCGAAATGAACGATCCGGCCAGCATCTGCCGACACTTGCTGGGTCACGGCTACTGTGGGGCCTACCTCCGCCGCCGGCGCTGGCACCGGGCGGCCGACCCCCTGAGGGCGCCCTCCCGCAACATGCTCTGGTGGCGGCCCGATTGCCGCGGGCACCAGGAGCGCCTGTCATTCCTCGGCCCTGCGGTTGGCCGCGCCTAAGCCGGATTATGAACCGGGTGTCCAGGGAGCGGGCGGCAGCACAGATTTGGTCCGGGTGGGGAGATGGGTTTTGGGGTCGGCAGCCGGGTATCCAGCGGCGCCCGAGCCGCTGTGGCCTTTGATACCATCGCCTTTTCAGAAATAAAACTTGAAATCTTTCCAAGGCAAAGCATATAGTAATACAATTATGGCAGGCTTTGTGCTATTGCCCGGCAACCGGCCAAAGCCGGCCTCTTCCCTCGCCGCCGGATAATGTTCTCCCCCAGCAGAGGATTATGGCAAAAGAAATTTCTGTGATTATTCCCTGCTTTAACGAAGGGCAGGCCATCGCCCAAGTTGTTGCCGATCTCCAGGCCTTCCTGGAGCAGGAGGCCGGCGGGCGTTACGAAATTATTGTGGTGGATGACGGCTCCACGGATAACACCCCCGCCGTCCTCAAAGATCTGCCCGGCATCCTCGTCCTGCGCCACCCGGTCAACCGGGGCTATGGCGCCGCCATCAAGACCGGCATCCGTCAGGCCCAGGGCCGGTTTGTGGCCACCTATGACGGGGACGGCCAGCATAATCCCGCAGATCTCTGGCGTCTGTGCCAAAAGATTCAGCAAGAGGACTGGGCCCTGGTCGTGGGGGCCCGCACCAAACTGCTGCACAGCTCTCTCTGGCGCATGCCCGGCAAGTGGGCCCTGGGCTGGCTGGCCAATTTCCTCAGCCGGACCAAGATCCCCGACCTGAATTCCGGCCTGCGGGTCTTTCGCCGGGACATCATCAGCCGTTATCTGCATCTGTGTGCTGACCGTTTTTCCTTTTCCACCACCAGCACTCTGATCATTATGAACCGGGGCTATGCCGTCGCCTATGAACCCATTCAGGTGAACAGCCGCCAGGGCAAGAGCACTGTCAGCCTGATGACCGGGTACGAGACTTTTCTGTTGATTCTCCGGGTGGTGCTCATGTTCGACCCCCTGCGGGTTTTTGTGCCGGCCAGCCTGCTGTTGGTGCTCAGCGGCGTTTTATTGGGCATTTATCCCTATTTCATCCTCAAAAAGGGCCTGACCACCGGCTCCCTCCTGGTCATTCTGGCCGGGATCCTGGTCTTTTTCTTTGGCCTCCTGGCAGATCAGATCTCCGCCTTGCGCAAAGAAAAATATGAATAAGCGTCGGCCGGCAGGTTCTCTGGACAGTATGGTATGTGCGGCATCTGCGGCCTGATCAAATCCGGCGAGCCGGTGCGCGAGGTCGACGTCCAGGCCATGCGGGAGGTGTTGGCCCATCGCGGCCCGGACAGTTATGGTCTGTGGACCTCCGGCCCGGTGGGTCTGGGCCACCGGCGTTTGAGCATCATCGATCTCTCCGAGGCCGCCAGCCAGCCGCTGTTCAATGAAACCGGCCGCATCGCCCTGGTCTTTAACGGGGAAATTTATAATTTCCAGCCCCTGCAGCATCTCCTGGAA
>CALGOE010000175.1 GCA_937958145.1 uncultured Desulfobacca sp. | reverse complement strand
GGTCACTTCCAGCACCCCGCGGCGTTTGTTGACGGTCCTTTTAGCACGCTTCCCCTTTGTGGCCAGGGCATCTTCCTCGCCCTCGGTTTTGGCGCCCTCGGCCCGCATGAAACCCAAGAGATCGTCGTCAATAAAGATTTGACCACCATCCTTGGCCCAGCCTTGCCAATCAGGATCCTGCCAAACATGATCTTTTCTGTCATCGTTCCAGCGGCGATTGACTTGCAGATTTGTCCCCACCTGCCAAAGGCGCTGTCCAGTTTAATTTCCCGCTTGAAATCGCCTCGGGCATCGAAAAGCATTTTCGCAATGGATTGATGTTTGTAGGACTGCAACGGCTTTATGGTCGAGGTCACCATCCTGCCATCGAAATCAAAAGTCAGGGACTGCTCCCGGCCCGCCAGTTTCCTGGTACCGCCATGCTGGAGATAGGTTAGCAAGACGGCCTGGTGGAGGCTGAGTTTGGCTAGATCTCCCATGGGATGTTGGCTATGGGCCAGAAAATGTATGGCCCCCTGGGGCGTTGTCTAAAAGGCCTTGGAAATAATGGGCTCTAAAAGCTCCTTGGGATTCCGGTGCCAGGAGAGGGTCACCGACTGCGGGCCCAGCTGCCACGAGCCTCGCGCAGCAAATTCCCGGGGGTCCAGGTTTTGCAGGGTCAGGTAGAGGCCAGCCATGCCAACCTAGTGAAAAACGGTCAGGCCGGGGTCAAATAATTTCAAAACCAACTGATTTTCTGGCATATTCACCTCCCCAAAATGGGTCATCAAGGATGGTGCCGGCAGGGGGAGTGGCGAATCTTCCCTGAAAGCACCAGGTCTGCCAAGGTATGCTTTTGGGAAGCGGCATGGGTATGGCCATTTCCACACGCCAGACAGTGGCGCAGATCGGGATGGCTCCCCAGGAAAAGGATCTTTAGACTACTCCTTGGCTGCCGGTCAGGAAATTTGAGGTGATGGCCGGCGATGGCAAAATAAACCGCCGCCTGCAGCCAGGGCGGATAGCGGTCCCAGAAACCTTGCAGCCAATCAGCCAGCAGCTCGTCAACAACCACGATCCCCAGGGCTTCATGGCGCGCCCCCTGGCGAAATTTGGGGTTTCGAATCATGGCCTGGAAATGATCGTTGGCTTTGCCGAGATCGTGGAGCCAGGCTGCTGCCAGGGAACAGTGGCGCCAGGCGTCGAAATCGATTTCACCCTCGGTCAGGACCTGCAGCTGCTTTGCCAGACGGTCATTCAGTTTCTCCATGGCTTGCACGACATATTTGGTATGCCCGAATAAGGTCTGGCCGGCAGCGGGATCGTCCGGATTCTCCGCCCTTTTGGCTAATAAGTGTTTGTAATACATCGACTATCTCTGATACTCCTCAAAAAAGCCGCAGCCCATTTTGCGGCGGCCGACGGTGAGTTTGCCCTGGCAGCCCAGGGTGGCCAGTTGCCGGGTCAGCTCGGCCGTAAAACGCGCCTGCTCATTCCCATTGCGGGTGTTCACCATCGCCGCCAAGAGGGCCGGCCGGGGCTGTAGGGCCCGGGTCTGGGGCACACTCACCAGAAAAAAGTCCTCCCGGACCTGGAGGCTTTTGCCGGCCAATCCCAGATAATCCCGGATCCGGTCGGCGGGCAGCCTCAGGACCGGCCCCGAAAACGGTGAGATGTCCAGGCGGCCGTCACCCAGATACCGGCCGCGGATGAGCTTCAGGCCGATGTCGGGTTGCGTGTGGATCCGGGGACAGACCCGGCTGACGGCGCTGTAGATGGCATAGCCATGATCAACGGCAAGAAATTTCCCTGACACTCTAAAAGCCAGGTCCACTTTAGGATGGGTGGGCATGGGCTTCTCCCTTCTTTTAACTCATTTTTGAATGCAGACTACTCATCTTTGCACCATTTTTCCGACTTATGGGAAACTTTTAAATTCCGGCAGCGGGTAATCGCCATTCCGGGGCGGCGGGATCAATGGGCGGCTTCCGGCGAGTAGGACGGCTGGCGCCGCTCTTTAGGCAAATTCAGAGATAACCTGCGATCAGGGGTGGCGGTCAAGACTCTGGGGCTGGCGGCCAAACCGCCAGATAATGGGGCCGGCGTTGGTCTTTGGCCGGTGGCGGGGAAGAAAAGGCCTTACGGAACTTCTAAGTATCCTGTCCAGAGTGCGCAATGCGGCTTTTCTGGCCGAGGTCCGGGAAGATCTGGAAAGTAGAGTTTTACGGTGTGATCTCAACCTGTTTAACCATACCCTGGACCTGGTCTGCATCGATACGCCCAGCCTGTATGTGTATCGTGATACTGAAACCGAGTGGCGCCAGCGGGGCTACTCCCGGGATCATCGGCCAGACCTGCCCCAGTGGGTGTTGGTGATATTGGTCAACGCCTCCGGTTGCCCCATCGCCCGGGAGATCCTTCCAGTCAATAGGCTGATAAATAGGCCAGGCGGAAAATCGTCACCGCCTGGCGCCGCCGGTTTCACCTCAGCTGGGTTGCCGTGGTGGCGGGTGGGGGCATGATTTCCAGGAACACTATCAATTTGTTGACCCGAGAGGTTAGGCCCGTTTCGACTAGGTGCCGGGCTGCCGGAGGTGCCAGCAGCAAGAAGTGAAAGAGGCGGGTCTGGCCTGAGCGGGACGGTAGCAAACGGCGGCGGAGAACCTGGAAGCCAAGGAGGACCGGGTAGGTGAAAATCGCTATGTCATTCACCATCATCCTTTGGAAGCCAAAAAAGATGCTGTCGCTCGGGAAGCCATATATAGCTAAACCGGCCAAAAGGGTCTGTCGGGCTGGCGGCAGGGGAATCAAACGCTGCGTGATGGGGGTAATGATCCCTGAAGCGTCTGCGGGACTCATCACCCGGCAGGTAGAAACGGAGTCCGCCACGCCCTTGGCAGCATGCCCCCCGGAGTTGCTGCTTTCTTCGGAGGACAGCTCCAAGTTAAAATATTGAGTGGCCTTATAGGTGCAGGCGCTCTGCCCCTAGCATTTTCCACCGCCTTGCCGCCGATGGTACAGAACGTGGCGCTGGCAGAATCGAGGGGGCCACAGCCCCTGCGGGGCCGCAGTTGCCTGGTTCTGGTCGGGGCCAGGGCCGGGCTGCACGGCGGCGGCAAGGGCTGCCAGGACGTGGTGGGGGATCAGGACCAGACGCTGACCGGCCGGGCCATGGGGTTTGGCGCAGAGATCTGCTGTATGATCTCGGAATGAATGCCGGACCACCCCGACCGGGCCGGCCTTACCCTTTGGAACCCAACCGCAGGCCCCCGTGGATGAAAAAGGTATCCCCGGCAAGGGCTTCATTGCGGTAGAGCTCCGCAATAAGGGAGGCCACTTCGGCGGGTTCAATGAGGCGGCCGATGGGCACCTGCTCCAGAATCTTTTCCAGGGCTTTCTGGTTCATGCCCTTGACCATGGGCGTGCCCACGTAGCCAGGGGCCACGGCCACGCAGCGGATCTGCCCGGCCAGACCCCGGCGGAAGAGTTCGGCGGTGAT
>CALGOE010000174.1 GCA_937958145.1 uncultured Desulfobacca sp. | reverse complement strand
CGCCATCGGCAACGGCATGCTCCGGGAGGCCTGGTATGGCCGCTATCTCAGCGAACTGCGGGCGCACCAGCTCTCCAGTCTGTTGGCCATACTGTTTTTGGGGCTGTATATGTGGGTGGTCCTCAGATTCAACCCGCCGGCCTCGGCCAGCCAGGCGTTGGCCATCGGCCTGCTCTGGCTGGTCCTGACCGTGGCCTTTGAATTCCTGTTTGGCCGTTATGTGGCTGGCCAGACGTGGGCAAGGCTGTTGGCGGATTATAATATTGGGGCCGGGCGGTTCTGGCCCTTCGTCCTTCTTTGGCTGACGCTGGCGCCACGGCTTTTTTTCCGGGGGCCCTAAAAATTGCCAGAGAAGGAGGCTGCCGGGCGCGTCAGGAAGCTGCGGCGGTGCCGAGGCAGTTGACAGCCGGCGACAAATTCTTTATCCTGTGCCTGGCCGGCAGCTCACGGCGTCATGCCATGGACTTTATCCCTCTCCATTTCGGCGACAAGCTTACCCTCATCAATCCCGGGGGGAGCATCGGCGTCCTGACCCTTTGGTCCCGGGTGGACTATGTTATGGCGCGCTTCCGCCAGGCGGGGGTAGATCTGGATCCCAGGACTTCTCCCATTGCGGTCTTCGGCACTCTCTACGGCAATGGTTTGCGGGAACTGCTCCGCAATCTGCTCTACAATCCCCAAATCAGCACCTTGCTGGTCTGCGGCCGCAACCGTTCCGGTTCTTTGGAGGAACTGCAGGCTTTTTTCCAGCATGGGCTGGAGGCTGCCGCCTCGCCGCTTTTGGCCTATGCCGCGGGGGAGGACGGCGGCCAGGTGCAGACCTGTAGAATCAGGGGCACGAATCGGCTTATCGACAACCTGGTGCGGCCGGAGCATTTCCTGAGGGTGCCGGAGATACGGGTTCTGGGGGAGCCCAAGGATGATGCTGCCCTGGCGCGGATCCAGGCCTTTTTCCGGGCCTGGGGGAGCCGGCCCGAACCGCCCCCGTGCCATTTGCCCCGGCAGCAGATCCCGCTGCCGCAGGTGCAGATTTCCCATTTTCCCAGCGTTCCCCAGGCCCAGACCGTGGTCCAGGAGACGCCGCTGGCGGCCTGGCAGGAATTGTTATTTGTCATCAGCCGGTTCGGCCACCCGGTGCGCTTGGCCAAAGGCGAGCGTCTGGAGCTGCAGAATCTCAAGGTGGTCATAACCCGGCCGGTCTTTGAAGCGGATGCCGACCTGCAGCGCTGTCATTTTGATCCTGGCCAGCTGCGCCGCTATCAGGAGGACTTTCTGCGCGGCGAACGGGGGGCCGACGAGACCTATACCTATGGCCATCGCCTGCGGACCTACTTTGGCCAGGATAATCTGGCCGCCTGCTTAAAACGGCTGCAGGCCGACCCGGAGGATCGCAAGGCCTACCTGACGTTGTGGGATAATCGGCGGGATCTGCAGGTGGCCCGGGGCCAGCCCTGTTTTGTCTCCCTTTTCTGTCGACGCTATGACGGGGCCTTGACGGTGAGCGCCACCTTCCGGACCCACAATGCCTTGGATGCCTGGCTGCCCAATGTTTACGGGCTGATGGCCGTGCAGGAATTTTTGGCCGCGTCGTTGGCTGTGCCCACAGGCCCCATCACCGTGGTCAGCCATTCCATCAGCATTGACCGCAAGGAAGTGGATCGAGCCCTGGCCATCATCAGCCACCGGAGCTTCCGTCTGCGGGAGGATCCATGCGGCTATTTTCGCCTCAGTGTGGATGACGGTGAGATTGTGGTGGAACATCGCTACGGGGATGTGACCCTGAAAGAGTATCGCGGCACCAAGGCGGTGCAGTTGCAGCAGCAGTTGGCCCGGGACCTGGCCCTGTCGGATCTGAATCATGCCATGTATCTGGGGCGCCAACTGGCCCGAGCCGAGGAATGTCTCCGGACCGGTGGGGCTTTCGAGCAAGAATAAGGAAAGGATAGCCGCAGCATGGACATTGTGCACGTCACTCCTCACCCCGAAGCAGAGCTTGTGGCCCGCTTGCGGCAGGTGCCGTTGCAGGAACAGCCCGAGGTTAAAATTTACCAGCAGGCCCTTATTTCCCTGGAGTTTATTCATACCAACTGTTTGCATCCGCCCCAGAATTACATCTGGCTGGCGGAACTGCGCAAGGTGCAGGAGCTGCGGTGGAGTCTTTACGAGCATGGCTTGGACATGTTTTGCCTCAACGGTTTTGTGACGTATACCGTCCGGGAGGCCAACGGCGCCCTGGTGGACTACGATCTCTACCCGCCCATTATCGAAGAATCCTTTGAAGCCGACGGCAGCGTGGCCCTGATCATTAATGACGGCATGCACCGGGTTTTTCTGGCCCGGGCCGAATGGGTCATTCCGCAGGTGGTCTATATCCGGGGCATTCCCAAAGCATATCCCTATTACGCCTTTCCCCGGCCCCAGGGCTGGGAGGGGATTGACCTGTTGGCGGATAATCCGGACAAGAGTCGATATCTGAAAAAATGCCACCGGATCCGGCAGAATAAATCACTTTATCGGAACTTTCAGGCCGTTTTCAGCAATGTCGGCGGCTCCCGGAGCGGCCTGTCGAGGTAGTCAGGTTCTGAGGGCGGTCTGCGCTGAGCAGGCCTGGGCCAAGACCGGCGGCCGGTTTTCTGCTTGACGAACGGCCAGGGCCTTTATTTAATAAACACCAGATGGTTGGACCGAAGGAGGATGGGGTGCCGACAACAGCACAGATAAGGTGGTTCCTGGTTATTCTCCTCTTCCTCTGCTTGCCGTCGGTCGGGGCGGCCGGGCCCTCCCGGGAGTTGAGCGAGGAGGTGTGGGGGCATCTGGCCAAGGGTTTTGACGAGCTCTCCCAAAATCGTCCGGCTGCGGCCCAAGAGGAGTTTGCCAAGGTTATCAGAGAGGATTTTGATAATCCCTTTGCCAATAATAATCTGGCAGTGATCATGGAAAAGCAGGGGAAATTGACCGACGCCATGGCTTATCTGAAGGTGGCGGCGACCTTGGCCGGCGACTATCATCAGAAAGTGGAGACCCTTTATCTCATCGGCGGCGTCCTGGCAGCCGTGAAGCCGGTGAAAAACAGCGAGAACCAGAGTCAAGTGGTGCAGGTGATTGCCGACAACAGACGCAAACTGGCCGAGAAGATGGGGCTGCCGCTTGAGGACTGAGAGTCGTGGACGGGAAAGGGAGCCCTGCTGGCACCGAACCAGGATTGAGGTTTGAAGATATACATCCGGCCGAGCACTTTGGCCGCAACCGTCTCAGTTTTGTTTTGAGGCATAACCTTTCTGTGATCCAAAGACCATGAACCTGTTGGATTTAGGCATTGTCGTCATTTTCGTCATCCTGGCGGTGCGGGGGTATTGGCGAGGTCTGCTCCAGGAAGTCTCTGTCATCATCGGCTTGGTGATCGGCCTGGTTTTTGCGGCCCATTACTATCTGCAAGCGGCCCGCCTGGTGGGGCAATGGCTGCACACGCCTCTGTACAGTCGGATTGTCAGTTTCCTGGCGATCTTGGTCCTGGTGTATTGGCTCATCCGGTTGGCCGGCCATTTTCTGCACCGTTTTTTTGCGGCCATCTCTTTGGGTTCCCTGGACCGGCTGTTGGGCGGCCTCTTTGCCGTGGTGAAGGGAGGCGTGATCCTGGGCTTTATCCTCACGGTCCTGGCCATGGTGGTGCCCAAAGATTCAAAATTACTGCAAGAGTCCATAACCGCCCCGTATGTGCGAGGCATGTATCAACAAGCCTTGGTGCTCCTGCCCCAGGAATTTAAGGATCAGGTGAAGGCCCGGGCCTTACAGTTTGAGCGGGAATGGGGCGGCAAAAAGAGGGGGGGACAACCCCGTGAGGAGGTTTGAGATGACCGTGAAGCCGTCCTCGGGACCGGCAGAACCCCGGACTGTGGATGCGGAGCTGAGCGCTTTGGTGGAGGTGATCCAACGGTTGCGGGGACCCAACGGCTGTCCCTGGGACGCCAAACAGACCCCGCAGACCCTGAAAACCTATATGCTGGAAGAGGCCTATGAACTGGCTGAAGCCCTGGATTCCCGGCAACCGGAAAAGATTCGGGAGGAACTGGGGGATGTGCTCCTGCACATTGTCATGCTCAGCGAAATGTTCCGGGAATTCGGCAGTTTTTCGCTGGCCGAGGTCATCGCCGCGATCCGGGCCAAAATGATCCACCGCCATCCCCATGTCTTCGGCACGGCCAAGGCGGACAGTATTGAAGACCTGCGGGCCATCTGGCAAGAGGCCAAGGCTGCCGAAGGCAAAATCAGTCCTGCCCCCTGGCTGCCCGAACTGAAGCCGCAACAGCCGGCCCTGGCTCAGGCCCAGAAACTGGGCGAGGCCGCGGCCCGCCTGGGTTTTGATTGGCCTGATCTGGCCGGGGTGCTGGATAAATTTGAGGAAGAATTACAGGAATTTCGCGAGGCCCTGAATGAATCTGACCCCGATCATCAGGAGGAAGAGCTGGGTGATCTGCTGTTCTGTCTGGTCAATGTGGCCCGCTTTCTGCGCATTGATTCGGAAGGGGCCCTGCGCCGCACTATCCATAAATTTATCAAGCGCTTTCACCTGGTGGAACGGGCGCTGATCAAACAGGGCAAAACCCCGGAAACCGCCAGTCTGGCGGAAATGGACGCCATCTGGGAAGAAGTCAAAAGGCAGCAACGGGAGCGCCCCGCCTGAAGCCCTGGGCCAGAGTTTTTTTGTCCTTGATGCTTTTTTTTAGGTGCGGAGCTGGAGGGCGGCGACCAATTGGTCGGCAAAGGCCATGATCCAGGCCCGCTGCGGTTCGTTGGCGTAGCCGGCGCACGAGCACCGCAGATGGCGATGGCTGCGGATAAAAAACTCAAAGCGCAGGGAACTGCGCCCCAATTCCACGGCAAAGCGATGGGGCTGGCATTCGGGGTGAGCGGCCTGTTCGGCACTGAGCAAATCGTCGGTCAACTCCACCCACCACAGGCCCTCCAAGCCGGAGGGCTTGGCCTTGTCATCCAGATAGGCCTTGATGCGGTCCAGATCAGGACGGGCGATCTCATCCAACACATACTGCTGCATGAAGGTTCCTCATACTTCGGGTTTCATCGGGGAGCATCGAATTTCCGGGGGATGGGCAGATACTCCACTGCCGGCTGCTGCCGGACGGGTTGCGGAAAGAATTCCATCAGCTCCAAAATTTCCTTGGGCATTTCAGCGTTTACCGGCAACCCCAGTTCCTTGGCCTGCCGGAAGGAAATGGGGTGGTCGTGGGTCCAGGTGCCTTCGGACATGAGGCGGGCCAACCGATCGGCTTCTTCTGGCGCCATGGTGTCCACGAGGAATTCCCTCACTCCCTCCCGGATCTGCCAGATGGCCTTTTCGGCCTGATCCGCCAGGATCAGGGTTTTATCATCCACGGCCTGGATGGGTTTGCGGGCCACCGCCCGGAGCAGCGACGCGGCGGGATATTGGCCCAACTGCGGGTCCACCGGCCCCAGCACCGCATCCTCACACATGATAATTTCATCTGCGGCCAGGGCGATGAGGGTGCCCCCGGACATGGCGTAATGGGGGACAAAGACCGTGGTTTTGCCGGGATGGCGGTGAATGGCGCGGGCGATCTGCATGGAGGCCAGGACCAGGCCGCCGGGGGTGTGTAGAATAATATCCAAGGGCACCTGGGGGTCAGTGAGATGGATGGCCCGCAGCACCTGCTCCGAATCGTTGACGTCAATGTAGCGAAAAACGGGAATCCCCAGGAAGCTCATGGTCTCCTGGCGATGCACCAACAGGATCACCCGGGACTGCCGCTCTTTTTCCAGACGGGCGATGAGCCGCTGCCGGGCCATGTTCAACATTTTCTGTTTGAACATGGGCTGCAAGGCCATGAATATCAGAAACAGCCAGAAGATTTCGCCGACACCGGTCATATTAAACTCCTTGGCGGGAGGGCGGGGTGGTTCGCCCGGCGTCCACCAGGCCGTATACCCAGGTTGCCAGCAGCAGCCCCAAGGTGAACAAGACCAGGGGATGCCTGCATGTCTGCCCGAGAAGATCCTGCAGTTGGGCGGGAGTCACGGCCTCGGCGTTGCCCGTTTGGGCCACCAGATCGCTGTAGCCGAAACTATAGAGGATCAAAAAACTTAACACCAGGACGGCCAGGAGCAGGGAGGCGGAAAGAATCAGAAAGACGCCTTTGCGGACATCCCCTTTATAGACCTGGCCCAATCCTGGAAAGATGAGGGCCGATAAGATGATGGCGAACACAGTCCGTCCCATAATCTTTTTAATCTATAGAAAATGCCGCTTTCGGTCAAGTCTTCCTTCGCTTCGGCGCCGAGGGCCCCGGAGTATGGCTCTTGTGTTTTTTGTGATGGGGGGTTATATTTAATTTTTGATTTTGTTACCCATTTGCTTGCATCCGAGGAGACCCCGAGCATGTTCACCGGCCTGGTGGAAGGCATCGGCCGGATCACCGCCCTGCAGCCCATGGCTGATGGTCTGCGCCTGAGCGCCACGGCGCCGTTTGACCTGGCTGAAGTGAAACTGGGGGATTCCATTGCGGTGAGCGGTCCTTGCCTGACGGTGGTGGCCCTGACTCCCTCCGGTTTTACGGTGGAGGTATCCCCCGAGACCCTGCAGCGCACCACTTTGGCCAGCAAGGCGGTGGGGGCCAGGGTGAATCTGGAGCGGGCCTTACGGCTGGGAGATCGTTTGGGTGGGCATATTGTCAGCGGCCACATCGATTGCGTCGGGGAGGTGGTCCGCCTGCGTCAGGGGCCCCGGCATTGGCAGTTGACCGTGCGCCTGCCAAGCCCGTGGAGCCGTTATGTCATCGAAAAAGGGTCCATTGCTCTGGACGGCGTCAGCCTGACGGTGAATTCGGTCCACGGCGATGAATTCACGGTCAATATCATCCCCCACACGGCCGGACAGACAACCCTGACCGACCTGCGGGTGGGGGACCGCCTCAATGTGGAGACGGATATCATCGGCAAATATGTGGAAAAGCTTTTGCAAACTTCCCAAGGGCCGACGCCCGACCGCATTACCCCCGACCTGCTGGCCCGCCATGGTTTTCTCTAAAAGACTGTCGGACCGACCTTGGGTCTCAACCATGCACGTGGGGAGTGAATGTTTTTGAGGTAAAACACCATGCCCATCTCGCCCATTGAAGATGTCATTGCTGACTTTAAACAGGGAAAAATGATCATCCTGGTGGATGATGAAGACCGGGAGAATGAGGGTGACCTGACCATGGCGGCAGAACTGGTGACGCCTGAGGCCATCAACTTCATGGCCCGGTTCGGCCGGGGTCTCATCTGTCTGGCCCTGAGTCCGGAAATCATCGAACAGCTCAAACTTCCCATGATGGTCAGCCAGAACACTTCTCCTTTTAATACGGCTTTTACCGTCTCCATCGAGGCCAAACGGGGGGTGACCACCGGCATTTCGGCGGCGGATCGGGCCACCACCATTCTCACCGCCGTGGCCAAAGACGCCAAACCGGAAGACGTTGTCAGTCCCGGCCATGTCTTTCCCTTGCGGGCCAGAAAAGGCGGGGTGCTGGTGCGCACCGGTCAGACCGAAGGTTCCGTGGACCTGGCCCGCCTGGCGGGTTTGCGGCCGGCTGCGGTCATCTGCGAAATCATGAATGAAGACGGCACCATGGCCAGGCTGCCGGACCTGGAGGTCTTTGCCCGGGAACACCAGCTCAAGATTGCCACCATCGCTGATCTGGTGGCCTATCGCTTGCGGCACGAATCCTTTGTGCGGCGCCGGGCCGCAGCCAAGCTGCCCACCTACTATGGTGAGTTCACCATCATCGCCTATGAAAACGACGTGGACAACGAACAGCACCTGGCTCTGGTCAAAGGGGAGATCAACCCCGAAGAGCCCATCCTGGTCCGGGTCCATTCCGAGTGTCTGACCGGCGACGTTCTGGGCTCCCTGCGCTGCGATTGCGGCGATCAACTGGTGGCCGCCATGCAGCAGGTGGAAGAGGCCGGGACGGGGGTTATTCTCTATATGCGTCAGGAAGGCCGGGGCATCGGCCTGATGAATAAAATCCGGGCCTATGAACTGCAGGACCAGGGAGCGGACACGGTGGAGGCCAACCTGGCCCTGGGTTTTAAGGCCGATCTGCGGGACTATGGCATCGGCGCCCAGATTCTTCGGGACCTGGGGGTGCGGAAGATGCGCCTCATGACCAATAACCCGAAGAAAATCATCGGCTTGGAGGGCTACGGCCTGAAGGTCGTGGAACGGGTGCCTCTTGAGGTGCCGCCCAATCGGGAGAATAAAAAATACCTGAAAACCAAGTGCCTGAAAATGGGGCACTTACTGGAAATGGTGTAGAAACCGTGACCTGGCAGCCGGACACCGCAGCAGGACCGGGGGTTTTGGTGCCAGCGGCGGCCGGCAGGCCCGATTGACATGGACAATTCATAAGGACGATCTATGATCCAAACCGTGGAAGGCCATCTTGTGGCCGCAGGGATGAAATTTGCCCTGGTGGTCAGCCGCTTCAACGACCTGTTTTCCGAACGTCTGCTGGGCGGTGCGCTGGACAGCCTGCGCCGGCGAGGGGCCCGGGAGGAAGATCTCACCGTGTTCAAGGTGCCGGGGGCTTTTGAGATTCCTTTGGTGGCCAAAAAAGTGGCCCAGACCAGAAAGTATGATGCGGTCATCTGCCTGGGGGCGGTCATTCGCGGGTCAACGCCGCATTTTGATTATGTTGCGGCCGAAGTCAGCAAGGGCATTGCCAGCGTTTCCCTGGAAACCGGGGTGCCGATCCTCTTCGGGGTGATTACCACCGACACGCTGGAACAGGCCATTGAGCGGGCCGGAAGCAAGGCCGGGAACAAGGGTTTTGCCGCGGCGGAAGCGGCCGTGGAGATGGTCCACCTGCTGCGCCAAATTGAGGCCTAAGACGTCGTGACCCGCCCTGGCAAAAGCCTGGCCCGGGAACGGGCGTTGCAGTGCCTTTATCAGCTGGACATCGGCCGCCATGAAGGGCTCGAGGCGGTCCCGGCCATCTGGGAGCATTTTCACCCCGAAGAAAAGCCCTCGGCCTATTTTCACCGGTTGGTGCACGGGGTCTGGAGCCGGCGGGAGGAACTGGACGCCTACATCTCCCGATTTTCCCAACACTGGCGGTTGGAGCGCCTGGCGGCGGTAGATCGGGCCATTCTCCGGCTGGGGCTTTTTGAGCTCCTCTATTGCCCGGAAGTCCCGCCCAAGGTCGTCATTAATGAAGCCGTGGAGTTGGCCAAACGCTTTGGCAGCGAACAGTCCGGCGCCTTTGTCAATGGCATTTTAGATAGCTTTCGGAAGGCCAGGCAACCGGGCTCGGGAGAGGGAGCGCTCAGGCTGCCAAAGGCAGCTGGCCCAGCAGAGGAGAA
>CALGOE010000173.1 GCA_937958145.1 uncultured Desulfobacca sp. | reverse complement strand
GAATCAAGCTCTCAACGCGGCCCTGGCGGCGGGCGAGTTTCGGGGCGACCTGCTCTGCTTTACTGACGCCGACTCTCTTTTTGCGCCCGGGGCTCTCCTGAGCGCCGCCAGGTTCTTTGCTGATCCCAGAGTGGGGTTGGTGGGGGGCAAGATTTCTTACTGGCTGGGGGAGGGCGCGGTCCAGCAAACCGAGGGTTTTTTCTGGCGGCTGGAAAATTTTCTCCGGGATCTGGAGGGGAAGTTGGGCGTTCTGGTTTCTTGTTCCGGGCTATTTATCATGATGCGCCGGGAACTTTGCCGACCCCTCCCCAACGATGTCAATACGGACTTTGCCATGCCGTTAATGGTTCTGGCTCAGGGCTATCAGAGCCGTTTTGATAAAAATGCTGTAGCGCGTTCCCTGTTTCCGTTAGAACAGGAGCAGGTGCTGAAAAGACGAAAACGCACCATCATCAGGGCCATGACCACCATTGCTACCTACAAGCAGAGTCTCCCCTGGCATGTCCGGCAGGTGGTTTTTTGGCATAAAACGGCCCGGTTCCTGGCATTTCCTCTGCAATTCCTGTCCCTTCTGGCAAACATTCTCCTGTTGGCAGTATCATCCGCTAGTATCTGGCCGGTATTTTTGGCACTGCAGCTGGGTTTTTACGGGGCGGCAATGGTGGGCTGGCTGAATGATCGCCTAGACCTCCATCTCCCTTATGTTTATCTCCCATATCAGTTTACCTTGCAGAGCGCAGTGGCCTTTCAGGCCGTGTTGGCTTATCGGCGGGGCCAGCGGGTAACTACCTGGACCCCTCCACGCTGAGCTGATCTGGTCAATCCCGCTGTTCTTTGCGACCGGGAACTGAATTTTCCCGAACATCCTGCTCCGGCGCCGGGGCTTCAGGTTGCCAGCCGCCGCAACCCCGCGGCCAAAGCCTGCAGGTCGGTTCGCTTCAGTAACTCGATCCTCGGCCCGCGGCTGGCAATCAGCCCTTCTTTCGCCATCTTGGCCAACAGGCGGGATAAGGTCTCGGGCGTGGTGCCCAAAAGATTGGCCAATTGGCCCTTGGGGATGTCCAGGTCAAAGTGGGCCGCACCTTTTTGCTCCGCAGTATAAAGGAGGTAGGCCGCCAGTCGGGCCGGGACTTCCTTAAGGGACAGATCCTCCACCAGCGCCGCCAACTGCCGCAGCCGCCGGGACAGCACCGCCAACATGTTCAACGCCAGGGAAGGGTGGCGCCGGATCAGTTCGGTAAAGCCTGCCCGGGGGAAAAACAGCAGGCGGCTGTCTTCCAGGGCCTCGGCGTTGGCCGGATAGACCTGCCCGGCAAAAACCGGCACCTCGGCAAAAGGCTCCCCCGGCCCGAAGATATGCAGGATCTGTTCTTTGCCCTCCGGCGACAGCTTATAGATCTTCACCCGCCCGGTGGCTACCACATAAAAACCCCTGCCCTCCTCCCCCTCCCGGAAAATAACCTGCCCCCGGCTATAGGGCTTTTCCACCACAATACTGGCCAACTCCCGGAGCTGCTCTGGCGTCATCCCGGTAAACAATGGAAGAGATTGAATCTGCTGAGTATTCACCATAGCCAAGCCAAGATAATTTCCTTAAACTTGATATAGATCAAGGCGCTGGGAATAAGAGTGCTTATAATAAATATCAATGGTAAGGCAGGGGCCAAAACTTCCCGGTGAGCAAAGATGCCCTGGAACTTTTTCCCCTGCCAACAAAAAAATTCCCCCCTTGATATAGATCAAGGTGTTTGCTTCTGAAACAACGTATTTTTAAGGCAACAACGATACGCTCAGTCAACCCCAACCCCACAGGAGGAGTCACCATGTTTTGTTATCAATGTGAACAGACCGCCAAAGGTCAAGGCTGCACCGTCCAGGGTGTCTGCGGCAAGAACCCCGAAGTCGCCGCGCTCCAGGATCTGTTGGTGTATGCCCTCATCGGCCTGTCCCAAGTGGCCGTCGAAGGCCGCAAAGTCGGCGTCAGCGACCGGGACGTCAATGTCTTTACCCTGCAGGCCCTCTTTGCCACCCTGACCAACGTGGATTTTGACCCGGCCCGCTTCGTCACCTGGATCAACGATACCGTGCAGCACCGGGAGGCCCTGAAGGCCAAGGTCAAGGCTGCCGGCGGCAACGTTGAGATTCCCGGCCCGGCCGCCACTTTAACCCCGGCCGCGACCCTGGAAGGCCTGGTGGCTCAGGGCGAACAGTTGGGCATCAAGACCTTCCCGGCACCGGATGCCGATTCCCTGTCCCTGAAGCACATCGTCCTTTTCGGCACCAAAGGGGTGGCTGCCTATACCGACCACGCCCAGATTTTAGGCCAGGAAGACGAAAAAGTCTATGCCTTTATTCACGAAGCCCTGGCCGCCATGCTGGATCCCAACCTGGGCGTAGCCGAGCTCATCCCCATGGCCATGAAGTGCGGCGAAATGAATCTGCGGGCCATGGAACTGCTGGACGCCGGCAACACCGGCCGCTACGGCAACCCGGTGCCCACCAAAGTCCCCTTGGGCGCCAAAAAGGGCAAAGCCATCCTGGTCTCGGGCCATGACCTGGCCGACATGGAAATGATCCTGAAACAGACCGAAGGCAAAGGCATCTATGTCTATACCCACGGCGAGATGCTGCCCTGCCACGGCTACCCGGAACTGAAGAAATATCCCCATTTCTATGGCCACTACGGCACGGCCTGGCAGAATCAGATCAAGGAATTTCCCGAATTCCCGGGCGCCATTATTATGACCACCAACTGCATCCAGCGGCCGGCCGATTCCTATAAGGACCGCATCTTTACTACCGGCCTGGTGGGTTGGCCCGGCGTCAAACATATCGCCGACAAGGACTTCACCCCGGCCATTGAAAAGGCCCTGGAGCTGCCCGGCTTCCCGGAGGACACCAACGGCCGCTTTGTCATGACCGGTTTTGCCCGCAACGCCGTCCTGGGCGTGGCCGGGGCGGTCATCGACGCGGTCAAGAACAAGCAGATCCGCCACTTCTTCCTGGTGGGCGGCTGCGACGGCGCCAAACCGGCCCGCAACTACTATACCGAATTCGTCGAAAAGGCCCCCAAGGATACGGTCATTCTGACCCTGGCCTGCGGCAAATTTAAGTTCTTTGACAAACAACTGGGCGACATCGGCGGCATCCCCCGGCTGCTGGACGTGGGCCAGTGCAATGACGCTTATTCCGCCATCCAGATCGCCGTGGCCCTGGCCAACGCCTTCGGCGTCGGGGTCAACGACCTGCCCCTGTCCCTGATCCTGTCCTGGTACGAGCAGAAGGCGGTGGCCATCCTGCTGACCCTGCTGTATCTTGGCATTAAGAACATCCGCCTGGGGCCCAGCCTGCCGGCCTTTGTGACGCCCAACGTCCTGGACTTTTTGGTGAAAAACTTTGACATCAAGCCCATCAGCACGCCGGAGGAAGACCTGAAGGCGATTTTGGGCTAACTGCAGTGGCCAGTGGTTAGTGGTCAGTGGTCGGAGGGTTGAGGAAATGACGCCCCTTGGGAGTCTTCAAAAAACCTTAATCCTCCTGGCCCCTGCCCCTGGTCCCGGGCCCCTTTCCATCGTTTTAAGACCTTTGGGCATAGTGCCAATTAGTGTTCATCCGGAAACTGCCGGCTGCATCGTCAAATTCATACGGCAAGCTGTAGGGACGGGGTAACCCCGCCCCTACAACGGCCGTTACCCAGTTACAAGAGTTTCCGGATGGGCACCAATAGTTTGTTTTGATCGCAACAAGGAGTGACGCCATGCAATGCCCCGGACAAGACACCCGCTACTGGAAGCCAGGGGCTGTCTTTGAAACCACCTGCCCCAAGTGCGGCGGGGAGATGGAGTTTTTTAAAGACGAGGCCAGCCGACGCTGTAAACAATGCGGCGAGCGCATGCTCAACCCGAAGATGGATTTCGGCTGCGCCGCCTATTGCAAGTATGCCGAGCAATGTTTCGGCTCGCTGCCGGCGGAGCTCCTGGCCGGCCGGGAAGATCTGTTCAAGGATCGGGTGGCCATCGCGGTGAAACGCCACTTTGGCCGGGACTTCAAGCGTATCGGCCGGGCCACCCGGGTGGCCCGCCATGCTGAGGCCATCGGCAAGGTGGAACGGGGCAACCTGGCGGTCATCCTCAGCGCCGCCTATCTCCATGAGGTGGATGAGCCCACAGCCGCGGACCGGCCCACGGCCCGGCGGTTATTAACGGAACTTCTGGCCCCGGCCGACCTGATTGACGATGTCTGCCGGCTGTTGGCCGCCGCCGACAACACCGGCGATCTGAATCAGCAGATTCTCCATGATGCCATGAAACTGGCGGCACTGGAAGAGCTCTACAAAGAACAACCTCTGAACGCCGCCGACCTCGACGCCGCCGTGCAGGATAATTTCCTTACCGCCGCCGGCCGGGAACTGGCTGCCAAAGAACTGCGCAAATGCTGTCTGGCCCCCCCGACAGCGTAAAGATGGAGAAATACCATGAAAGTCATGAGAAAGATCATTGAAATTGACCAGGACCTCTGCGACGGTTGCGGCCAGTGCGTGCCGTCCTGTGCCGAGGGGGCTATTCAGATCGTGGACGGCAAGGCCCGGCTGGTGGCCGAGAAATACTGCGACGGCCTGGGCGCCTGTCTGGGCGAATGCCCCACCGGTGCCCTCAAAATCGTGGAACGGGAGGCCGAGGATTTTGACGAACACGCCGTGGAGGAGCACCTGAAAACCCTGGCGGCGGCGACGCCGGAGCCGGCCCCGACATTGGCCTGCGGCTGCCCCTCGGCCCAGGTGCAGACCTTTGGCCCCGCGGCCATGGGCGTCTGCAAACCCCTGGAACCCAGAGACCGGGTCTCAGCCCTGACCCATTGGCCGGTAAAGATCAAGCTGGTGCCGCCCACCGCGCCCTTCCTGAAACAGGCGCACCTGCTGGTCCTGGCCGACTGCGGCCCCATTGCCTATCCCTCTGTGCATGAAGACCTCATGCCCGGCAAGGTTGTGCTCATCGGCTGCCCCAAATTCGACAACGTGGCCGAATATATCGCCAAATTTGCCGAGATCTTCCAGAAGGCGGATATCCAGAGCGTCACCACTGTCATCATGGAGGTGCCCTGCTGTGCCGGCCTGGCCTACATCGTGGAAAAGGGCATGGCTGCGGCCGGGAAACGGATTCCCCATGAACAGGTGGTGATCAGCGCCCGGGGCGAGATTCTCAGCCGGGAAAAGCTGGCCGCGTGAAAGACAGGCAAAAGGGATGAGGGAAAAGGAGGGCTTTCAACAGGCTCCTCGCCCCTTTTCCCTTAATTTACGAACCCTATGGTTTTAATGACTTTTTCTTGTCTCCCCCTTGTCATTGCCAGCGATTGCGGCAGGAGATTTTCTTGACATTAAAATGTTATTTTATTACACTTTGATGCATGAGAACGACCATAGCTTTTGATGATGATCTCTTACGCCAGCTTAAGGCCGAGGCTGCCAGGCAGGGAGAAACTCTCAGCACGCTGGTCAATGATCTCCTGCGGCAGGCTCTGATCAGGCGCGCCGCCCCATCGGAATTTCGGTTGGAGCTGGCGGGATGGGAAGCTGAGACTTTGCCAGGGGTGGATATAATGGATCGTGATCAGCTCTTCGATCTCATGAATGGCCGCTGACCATGCAGGCCATTGATACGAACATTCTCATTCACGCTGAAATCCGCTCCTCCCCCCATCATGCGGTCGCCCGGCGGCTCTTAAAAGAATTGGCCGAAGGCTCAAGCCCTTGGGCCATTCCCTGGCCTTGCCTTTATGAGTTCTTACGGGTAGTGACGCACCCCCGGGTGTATCATCCGCCGATGCCGCTGGCATTGGCCCTGGATGATTTAGGCCGTATACTGGCTTCTCCCTCTCTGGTTTTGCTCGCTGAGACGCCTCAGCATCCAGGAATGATGCAGGAGGTCCTGCGGCAATCAGGGGCAACCGGCAATCTCATCCATGATGCCCATATCGCCACTCTCTGTTTAGAACACGGAATCAAAGAATTCCTCACGGGTGACCGTGACTTCAACCGGTTCCCATTTCTTAAGGTAATCAATCCCTTCGCCTGATGTCGGCGGAAGGGCGCGGCCCGTAAGGTAATATTCTTGGTTCCTCCCTTAGGTTTCGCGGTCAGCCCCTTCATCCCACCTTTGCCGCCAGGCGGCGCCGCCTGCCTTGGCCGATCACCAAAGGGCCATTTTTCTCAGCAGCATCAACCCTGGACAATCAGGGGATCAGTGTCCCCATAAACTATACCCCTTTGTTAAAATTTATTCTTTCCGATACAATAAGGGGCGAGATCACCATGCCTGGAAGGAGGATAGTCATGCTCGCCCTGGCTATTTCTGGATCGCCCCGGAAAGAGGGCAATACCTGGCAGCTCCTGCACCTAGCCCTGGAGGTCCTGGCGGCCGAAGGGTTGCAGACCGAGTTTATCTCCTTGCATGATAAGGTCATTCACCCCTGCCTGGCCTGCGGCACCTGTCAGAAAAAGCAGAATCAGTGTGTGCAGGAGGATGATTTCCAGGAAATCCTGCCGAAAATGCACCTGGCCGATGTCCTCCTGGTGGGCTCGCCGGTTTATTTCGGTTCCGCCACCCCCAATCTCATGGCCCTCCTGGACCGGGCCGGCTATATTGCCCGCTATGGCGACAACCGCTTCTTCCGCAAAGTGGGCGCTCCCATCGTCGTGGCCCGGCGGGCCGGGGTAAATTTCACCTATGCCCAATTATTATTTTTCTTCATGATCCTGGGCATGGTCGTCCCCGGCTCCACCTACTGGCCCATTGCTTATGGCCTCAAGCAGGGGGATGCCCTGCAAGACCAAGAGGGAGTGGAGACCATCAAGAACCTGGCCAACAACCTGGCCTGGGTGGCAAAAAAACTCCAGTAGCATTTGCTAAAAAATGATATAATACCCTTTTGAAAAAGATTAGGCCCGGCCTCTGCCGGGCCCCCGGGGTGAGGCCGCGCCCGACCCAACACTTCTCCTCAGGGCTCAGGATGAGCGGGGCGGCGGTTATTCTGTGCAGATTGTGCCCCTCATGTTCCGATGGAGTCGCAGGTTCGGCACCGGGGAGACCATGGCGGTTGCTTGAGTAAAGTAGGAAGAATGAAGACGTTACCAACCATTGGTATTAAAGATGCAAAGAGAGAAGTAATATTTGTCCAGGGGGGGATGGGTATCGGCATTTCCCTGGCCCCCTTGGCCCGGGCCGTGGCCCGCCGGGGCGGCGTGGGCACCATCTCCAGCGCCGGTCTGGCGGCCATTGTCAGCAAACGGTTAGGGCGCAAAGTCAATGACCGGGAAGCCGCGGCCATCGAGGTGGCCGAAGCCAAACAGGGGGGCGGTTGCATTGCCATCAACATTATGGTGGCCTTGCACCAGGCCTTCACCGATTCCATCTTGGGAGCCCTGGACGGCGGGGTGGATGCCATTATTCTGGGCGCCGGTTTGCCCACCAACCTGCCGGAAGAGCTTGCCGCCTCCGAGGTGGCCCTCATCCCCATCGTTTCTTCGGTCAAGGCGCTGCGGATCATTCAGCGGCGCTGGCAGGAGCGGCTCAAACGGCCCCCTGACGCCGTTGTCCTGGAAGGCCCTCTGGCCGGCGGCCATTTGGGGTTTTCCCCCAAAGATGTGGACAAAGAGGAATTTCAACTGGAAAAGCTCTTCGGGCCGGTAAAGGAATTTGCCCAAAAAAATGGCGATTATCCGGTCATTGTGGCCGGCGGCATCTACTATCATGATGATATCGTCCGTTGGGTCAACGACTTGGGCGCCGACGGTGTGCAGATGGGCACCCGCTTCGCGGCTACCCACGAAAGCGGCGCTTCGCCAGCCTTCAAGCAGGCCATCCTTGATTGCCAAAAAGACGATATCATCGTCGCCAATAACCCGGGTTCCCCCTGCGGCCTGCCCTTTCGGGTCATCAAAACCTCGCCGGGCTATCAGCTGGCCCTGAAAAAAGCCCGCCCGCCCAAATGCAATCGGGGCTTGGTCCTGCGCAGAGACGAAGCCGGCAAATTTACTGTCTGCTCGGCCAAAGATTCCCACGACAGTTTCTGCATCTGTAACGTTCTCTACAGCGCCCATGGCTTCACCGACAAGGAAGAACCCATCTTTACCATCGGGGGCCGGGGCCATCTGGTGGACAGAATTCTCTCGGTGGACGAATTGATGGATGAGTTGATCGGCGTCAATGGCCTGCCTCCGGGCAGGTAACACGAGGTCGCAAGTTTTTCCCACAAGCAACAGGGCGGACCCAGCGGTCCGCCCTGTTCTCGTGGTGCTGCCGCCTTGCTTCTGGTGCTTACGGCGTTGCCTTTGGCTTATTGGGGAAAATAGGGCCGGATGGCGTCCAGCACCTCGGGGATGATGTCGGACCAGCCGAAGGGCATGAAATGAATTCCCTGGCACATGGGCGCAATCTCCTTGAGCAGCTCGATGGTCATGGCCGTGGCCTTTTTCTTGTAATCGGCCTTGGGAACGCCGGCCATCTGGTTGGTCCAGGCCTCGGGCACGGTAATGCCGGTGACGTTCTCATTGATGAACGTGGCCATGCCCGGTGATTTGATCACCACCATGCCGAACATGACCGGCACCCCCAGCCTTTCCACTTTTTTCATGAACATTTCGAATTTCCGTGGCTCATACACCGGCTGGGTCTGAAAGAATTCGCACCCGGCCGCCACTTTCTTCTCCATCTTTATGATCTGCAGGTCCAAGGGCTCGAAATTGGGGTTGGCGGCGGCGCCCAGGGCCAGGTTGGTGGCCTGCGAGAGTTGGTTGCCCATCATATCCTGGCCAGCGTTGAGGCCGGCGGCAATCTTCAACATCTGCACGGAGTCGATGTCAAAGACCGGTTTGGCGGATTTATGGTCGCCGATCTTGATATGGTCGCCGGTGAGGCACAAAACATTGTCGATGCCCAGAGTGCAGGCAGCCAGCAGATCGGATTGGATGGCCAACCGGTTGCGGTCCCGGCAGGTGATCTGAAAGATGGGCTCCAGACCGAACTGCTTGGTGAGGACGGAGGCGGCCAGGGCCCCCAGGCGCATGGCCGCGCCCTGGTTGTCGGTAACATTCACCGCGTGGACATGATCTTTGATATTGAGGGCCTCCTGGATATAGTCGGGAGGCGGACCGCCGTTGAGCCGGGAGCAGCCTTTCACCGGTCCCACTTCACCGGTAATGACGAAGGTTTTTTTCTGGAACAGTTCGGTGAGTTTCATGCGCACCTCCCTTCTTTGATATACAAGACCCGGGGTTTACTCATCTTGCTGTAATCTTTGGGCGCCATATAGCGCTGCAGCCGTTCCAGTTCGCCCAGGGCGGCCATGCGGTTGTAAATCAGCACCCAGGCGCAGTCACGGTTGGGGTCCACTTCGCATTTGCCATTTTCCGAACCGCCGCAGGGCCCGTTCAACAGACTTTTGGCGCATTTGGTCACCGGACAGATGCCGCCGGTCTCATTGAGGATACATTGACCGCACTCCTGGCACTGTTCCATGGCCATCACACCCGGAATCACCATATCCATGTGACCCACGGAGTCCAGTCCGACTTTGACGGGGATGGTGAGGCCCAGTTCTTCGGTGGTCTGCCGGGTGATCTGCACGGCGCCGCCGCAGCCCAGGACAATGACGGCGTCGGCCGCGGCAATCTGGTCTTTCACCGGGGTCAGAAAATTGCGGGCGTGCATGATATTGCAGGTGCGCTCAGGGCTCACCTCCAGGGTGATCTCTTTGCCTTGTTCTTTTAATTGGGCTGCCAATTCATGGACCTGGTCCAAACCGCCGGTCATACAGACCTTGGCGCAGCCGTCGCAGCCCACCACGGCGATTTTTGCATACCCATCCACAGCCTGGAAGATTTCCTCCAGGGGTTTCTTGGTGGTGCCGATCATATCAATCTCCTTCAACGGCGCCGCGAGATTGCCGGCGGAGGCTGGGTGCCCCTCAGACAGACTCTCCTGCGGCCGTTTTCATCTGCTAACGGTGAATAAGGTCAAGACGGCGCACATCACTAACCGGGCGGAGCTCACCGGTCTCAGACGCGGGCATAATCCGAGCCTGGAGGATGCGCTGTCTTCTCATCAGGAGGTTCTCAGGCTCTGCTTGGCGGGGGGCACCGCCCACCACCGGCGGAACATAGGCGAGTTTTCATGGCTGTCCTCGTCTTCAGAGGTTGGCTGGCTGCAGCCCCAAGCAATCTAGGCGCAGTCTTGCCGGTAGTATGGGGGCTGCAGCAATATTAATATATTTCGCAACTAAAGTATAATGCTCTCGGCTTCCCAGGTCAAGCATTTTAATGAGCATTTGATCAATATGAGAGAGCAGTCCTCTTCTCGGTGAGTTCGCCGCAGGGCGCTGCCAACAGGCGTGTCGACCAGGGGAGGTGTCGTGGAAGCGAATAATCAGCCGAACCTGAGCCAGCCCGGCTTGAAGATAAGGATCAGGCCGATGGCCAACATGCCCAGACCACTTATGAAATTGGAGAAACAGCTCTAGGTGCCGGTTTAAAGAACCACGGCCGGTAAAAGTTCCGGCGGCTCCGATCCGGCCGGGAAAAATTTCCGGAATTATCCTTGCCCAGCAGGCGCTGGAATGTGATATAAAAAGAAAAATAGAGTGTTAAGGACGTCTCGGCATGACTGGACCTCGGACCCGCTTTTCCCCCAGCCCCACGGGCTATTTTCATATCGGCGGCGCCCGCACCGCGCTCTTCAATTGGCTCTATGCCCGCCATTATCAGGGAGTCTTCATCCTGCGCATCGAAGATACCGACCTGGAGCGCTCCCAAAAGCTCTACGAGGATGATATCCTGGCCAGTCTGCAATGGCTGGGGCTGGATTGGGATGAGGGACCGTACCGCCAGAGCGAACGCCTGGATACCTATGCATTCTTTGCCCGGGAACTGTTCAATCGGGGGGCGGCGTATTATTGTGACTGCCCGCCGGAGATGCTGGAGCAGCAGCGGCAGGAAGCCCTGGCCCGCAAAGACAAACCCCGGTATCATGGTCGCTGCCGGGATCGGGGCCTGACGCCAGGGCCGGACCGGGCCCTGCGGTTCCGCGGCCCGCAGCAGGGGGTCACCCACTGGCACGATCTCACCAAAGGGTCCATCGCCTTTGACAATGCCGAGTTGGATGACCTCGTCCTGGTCAGGGCCGACGGTGTGCCCACCTATAATTTCGCCGTGGTGGTGGATGACCTTACCATGAACATCAGCCATGTCATACGGGGGGATGATCACGTCCCCAACACCCCCCGCCAGATCCTCATCTATGAAGCCCTGGGGGCCAAAATCCCCCAATTTGCTCATATCCCCATGATCCTGGGGCCGGATCGGGCCAAGCTCTCCAAACGGCACGGCGCCCCCTCGGTCCTGGATTACCAGAAAATGGGCTATCTGCCCGCTGCCATGGTCAATTTTCTGGCCCGCCTGGGTTGGTCCCACGGCGACCAGGAGATCTTCAGCCGGGAGGAGCTGATCAGATATTTTACCCTGGAGCATGTGGGCAAGGCCGCCAGCATCTTTGACACGGAAAAATTGTCCTGGCTCAACGGCCACTATCTGCGGGAGACGCCGGCCCGGGACCTGGCCCCGCATTTGCAGGAGTTCCTGGCTCAGCGCGGCCTTCAGGTCGAGGTTTCCGACCGTCTGGTCAAGATCGTCCAGACCCTCCAGCCCCGGTCCCATACATTGGCGGACATGGCCGAACAGGCCCTCTTTTATTTCCAGGATCCCCGTCCCTACGAAGAAAAAGCCGCGGCCAAATTTCTGACCGCGGCAATCAGGCCGGTCCTCCAGACCATCAATGAGCGCCTGGCCGGGCTGCCGTCCTGGACCGAAGAAGCCGTGAACGGCGTGTTCCAGGAGGTCCAGAGGGAATCGGGCCGCAAGATGAAAGAGATCGCCCAAGCGGTGCGTCTGGCCCTCAGCGGCCGGGCGGCCAGTCCCGGATTATTCGAGATCATGGAGATCCTGGGCCCCGAAGAAGTTCACCGGCGCCTGCAGGCGGCCATGGCGGCCTGCCGCTAACCAGGGCCGGCAGCCACAGCCAACGGGTTTCCTCCGGGGCCGAATCCTTTGCCCGTGGTTTTGCAGATAAGCGGTAAGCTGGTAATGGACAGATGTTAAAACCTTGGCCACTCCACCGTGAGTGGCATCCATGGAGACGATGAGGGAGGTAATCATGACTGTTTCAGAAAACTATCGTGGCAAACAGATGCTTCTGAACATTGTTATCTTTGCCCTCTTGGGCCTGGCCATGCTGAACGGCAACTGGATCATCACCGTCGGCGCCGTGCTGGCCGCCACCGCGGTGGCTCTCTATGCGGCGACGACGCAGCCCGAGCCGCCGGCTGATGATCATGGGCATCATTAATGGCAACCGGAAGCCGTAACCAGGGGTAATCCACGCCCCGCGCCGTGGCGAGGGGTCTAGAAGAGGGAAAAGGGAAGAGGGAAAAGGAGGAAATTTGATGTAATCTCTAACCCCTAACCCCTATTCCCTTTTCCCTTTTGAAAGGAGGGAGCCATGCGTATTGCACTGCTGGGCCAGGCGGCCTTTGGCGCCGATGTTTTTAAAGCGTTGCAGCCCCGTTATGACATCGTCGGGGTCTTTTGCCCCCCCGACAGCCCCAAGGGCAAAGTCGATCCCCTGAAGGAGGCGGCCGTGGCCGCGGGTGTGCCGGTGTTTCAGCCCCGGCGCATGAAGGACCCGGAGGCCTTTGAGGCCATGAAAAAGCTGGCCCCGGATCTGGCTATCCTGGCCTTTGTCACCGACATTGTCCCCGGGCGGGTCCTGGAGCTGCCCCGGTTGGGGAGCATCTGCTACCACCCGTCCCTCCTGCCCAAACACCGGGGCGCCTCGGCCATAAATTGGGCGGTCATTGAAGGGGACAGCAAGACCGGCCTGACCATCTTCTGGGTGGACGAGGGTATTGACACCGGCGACATCCTTTTGCAAAAGGAAGTGGACATCGATCCCGATGATACCACCGGATCGGTTTATTTCAACAAACTCTATCCCTTGGGGATTGAAGCCATCGTTGAGGCGGTGGATCTTATTGCGGCCGGCAAAGCCCCCCGCATTCCCCAGGATCATAGCAAGGCTACCTACGAACCGCCC
>CALGOE010000172.1 GCA_937958145.1 uncultured Desulfobacca sp. | reverse complement strand
CCGCCGAAATAGGCGAACTTGACCAACCCCTCCAGGTGCTGCGGCGAAAATTCCAGGTATTCCGCCGGCACCCGTTCCAACATCTCCTGAGCGGCAATGATCTGTTTGATGTAGGCGAAATGCTCCCGGAGTTTGACCTCCTGGTCGCCGCTGAGCTGTTCAGTGGCCATGACGTCGGCGGCGAGCGCCGGCACGGTCTCAGTCATCTCTTCCCTCCTCTGTCCGGATGTCATGTGTGACGAAGAAGGTTTATCCCCTAACGCAGCCAGGGGGAGACAATCTTTTTGGCCAAGTTGATGGGGATGGCAAAGCCGATGCCCTGTCCCGGCGCCACGATCATACTGTTGATGCCGATCACCTCGCCGTTGAGATTTACCAGCGGACCGCCGCTGTTGCCGGGGTTGATGGAGGCATCGGTCTGGATAAAGTCCCCGACCCGGCCTTCGCCCAGCCCTCTGCGGCCGGTGGCGCTGATAACCCCAACGGTGACGGTGTTTTCCAGGCCGAAGGGACTACCGATGGCGATGGCAAACTGTCCGGGCTTCAGGGCGTCGGAGTTGCCCAGAGGCGCCGCCCGCAGGCCGTTGGCATTGACCTGGACCAGGGCCAGGTCAAAGCGGGGATCACTCCCCACAACTCGCCCTTGCAGCGTCCGCCCGTCCTGCAGATGCACGGCGATGGCCTGGGCCCCCGCCACCACATGATGGTTGGTGAGGATAAAGCCCCGGGAATCAATAATAACCCCGGAACCCTGGCCCACCTGACGCTGCCGCAGGCCGCGGGGCGGCATCATCTCCCGGAAAAAACCTTCAAACGGCGTGCCCCGGAAAAACTCCTCATCGAACCCAAACATGGGGGCCACATCCACCACCCGGACACATTTAAGGCTGACCACGGCCGGAGAAACCCGCTCCGCGGCCCGGACAAAATCCTGTTGCAGGTCAAAGGCGCTGACAGCCAGGGCTGGCGTGGCCGACAGAACCAAGGCCAGGAACCAACCCAGCACCGTCAAACGCAGCCAACGGCGATCCATTCTGACACTCCTCAATCAGCGGTTTTCTCTACCAGGAATACGCTTTCTTAGTAAATAGTATAAATATTAATAAGTTAAATAATTAACTTTAGAGCAAATCTTAAGTTATCAGCCTTACCCCAACAGTCGCGGTGATCGGACCGGTTCCGGGCCGATGACCGCCAGGACCGGTTCCGGTATCAAGGAAGGGGCCAACGCCAGCAACGGCCGCACAGAAGTAAACGCTTCGGTCCGGGGGCCGTCGCCCGGCTGTTCCAGCAGTCGAATGCCGCCGTCGCCGCCGATGGCCAGGCAGACGGGCGGCCCGCCAACAGCGGCTTCGGTCCAAAAGACCCGCAGATCACAGGGCCGGCCCGCGGCAGTGCGGCCGCTCAGGGTCTGGACCCAGCCGTCGGGAAAGACCACCGTAATTTCTCCGCCCTGCCAGATGGGCGACAGAACCGTGAGGGTGAGTGCGGCCATGCCCTCAGGCAGGTGCTCATGGGGTTGGACCTGATACCACAGATACGTCGGACTCATCAGTCGGCATCTCCACCAGAACTTTCAATACCCCGGGCTGAGCCGCATACTCCATGGCTTCCCGGGCTTGCGCCAGGGGATAGATGCGGTCGATCAATTTCTTGGGATTGATCAACCGTCGGGCCAGCAGTCTTAGGGCCGGGGCCAAAGGGCCGCAGCGTGACCCCACCACCGTCACCTCCGGCACCACCAGGTTGGTCGGATTCACCTCTCCTGGACCGGGATAGGTGCTTTTCAGAACAATCGTTCCCCGGGGCCGCACCGCGGCCAGAGCGGTCTGCCAACCGGCAGGACGCCCCGTGGCCTCGATGACCACATCAAAGCCGTCCAGGGCAAAGCCGTCGGCCGGATGCCCTTGAACCCCCCGGGCGCCGATGAAATCCAGGTGGCGGGCATGCCGTCCCACTAAATGCAGCTCGCAGCCCAAAAGCCGCAGGACCAGGGCAATGAGCAGCCCCAGTCTGCCATCGCCGATGATGAGCACCCGGGAACTGGGGCAGAGGTGCACCTGTTCCTGGATCTCCAAGGCGGCGGCCAAGGGTTCGGTAAAAACCGCAAAGGCATCCGGGAGTCTGTCCGGCACCACATGCAGGTTGGCCAGCGGTAGGGTGATGAATTCCGCCAGGCAGCCGTCCTTGCCGCGCAGGCCCAACACCCGCCGCTCGGCACAGTGGCGGGGCAGACCAGCCCGGCACCACCTGCAGTTCTGACAGGGGAGATTGATTTCGCCCACCACCCGTCGCCCCAGCCACTCCGGTGCCGGCGCCGCGACCACCTCGGCCACGAATTCATGCCCCAGGACGCCGTGAAAATCGGCGTACCCTCGGCTGATATGGAGATCAGTGCCACAGATGCCAGCCAACCGGACCCGCAACAGGGCCTCGCCGGGGCCGGGCTGAGGCACCGGGATATCGGCCAGGTGAAGCCGGCCATCAAACATCAGGGCTTGCAAGAGCGATCCTCCATCTCTCCCAGGCGTTTTGGCCAAAAAATACCAAACCCAGGCCAGAGACGTCCGCCGGCGGCGATATTTGCAATAGTCTCAATATAATCAATTTGTTCTGCTTCGGCAAGATAAAGGCCTAGCCGGGGGCGGCTGCCACCGATTGCAGGGCGGCCAGGGTTGCTGTTACGGTCCGGGGCCAGGACAGGTCAGCCACGGCCGCCGCAGCTGCCCGTTGCACAGACGGGTCCAACTCCCGGTCCAGGAATTCATCCAGGGCTGCGGCCAGACCGGCAATGTCATCGGGTCTGGCCAGCACCGCGCCGTTCAAACCGGGGATGATGAATTCGGCAGCGCCATTGGCCGCGGTGGTCACCACCGGCCGGCCGCAGGCCAGGGCCTCGAGGACGACGTTGGCACAGGGGTCATAGATGGTGGGCAAGGCCAAGACGGCGGCCCCGGCATAAAAACGCTCCACCTGGGGTTGCGGTCCCACAAAGGCCAGGCGCGCCGAAATGCCCAGTCGCCGGGCCAGGCGTTGATAGGGCCTGCTCTCCCCCTGACCCACCACCACCAGGTGGGCTGTGCGGTGGTGCAAGGCCGCCATGGCCCGAAGCAAGAAGTGCAGTCCTTTCCGCTTAAAGCCAGAGCCGACAAAGAGAACGACGGGCTTCTCCCGGCTGCACGTCCGGCCTTGCCCTATCAAGGGGGGCTGGCGGCTGCCATCCGCCTGGGGGTTAAAGCGCTGATGATCCACGCCGTTATGGATGACGGTGATTTTTTCTGGATCAACCCGGTAGTGCCGCTCAATCTCCTGCTTGACCTGCTGTGAATTGGCGATCACCAGCTTCAGGTCCGGGGCCTGAAAAAGCCTTTTCTCCAGGCTGAGAAGGGTATGATGGAAAGGACTGAGGGCTATCTGGAGCCGGACCGGCAGAGAATCATAAGGCCGGCGGCGGGCCAGCCATTCCCGGTGGCACCCGTCCCCGGCCCGATACGCGTCCTGGGCCAAGGTCCGCTCCAGGCTGTAGACCAGATCAAATCGCCCGGCTCGGACCAACCGCCGGGCATTGACCGCAAAGCCCAAGACCCGCCCCACCTTGCCCGGCCAGACCGGCACGGTTTGCCAGTGCAGGCCGGTCAATCCGCTCAGTTCCCGGGGCGGCCGGGCCTCCAGGCTCAGGATGGTCACCTCATGACCCTGGGCCAACAGTTCCCGGGTCAGGGCCAGCAGGGTCGTTTCGGCCCCTCCCAGACTGCTTACACGTTGGCGGATAAGGGCAAGGTGCATGGCTGCAGTTGCTTGGCAATGGCTGCCATCACTTCCTCAGGAAGTATGGCGGTCAGACAACGGCTGATTTTGCTGCCGTCGCAACCATCCCGGCCGCACGGTTGGCAGTCGAAATCTTTGCTGACCACGATGTGCCCTTCGCCCCAGGGCCGCCAGTTATACGGTCCCGAAGGGCCGAACAGGACAACGCTGGGGGTGCCCACAGCCGCAGCCAGATGCATGGGGGCGCTGTCCACGCCCACGAACAACCGGGCCTGAGCGATGAGGGCCCCCAGGGTTTTGAGGTCCAACCGGCCGGCCAGGTTGATGGGCTCGGTCTGGACCAGGGCCAGGACAGCTGCTATCAGGTCCATCTCCTGGCGGGCCGGCGCCGACGTCAGGACCACGGGCAGGCGATACTCCCGGTGCAGGGTATCGATAACCTGGGCATAGCCCGCGGCAGTCCAACATTTGAAAAGCCAACGGGCCGGGGGATGCATAAGGACAAAACCCCGGGGCTGCAGGTGGCAGCGTTCCAGCAGATCGTGCACGGCTGCCGCGGTCTCCTGGGGCCAATAAAACTCCAGCCCCCGGTGTTGCGCCTGGATCCCCAAGGCCTCCACCAAGGCCAGATTTTTCTCCAGCGTATGAGCCTGCAAGGGAAGGGGAGGGGCCAGGAGAGTAAAAGCCAGGCGGCGCTGCCACCAGGATCGCTTCGGGTGATCAAAACTGACCCGGGTCCCGGCTCCGGTGAGCCAGGCACAGATGGCGCCCCGATCGCCGCCGGTGTGTTCCAGGACCAGGTCATACTGCCGGCGCCGCAGTTCCCAGGCAAACCGGCCGTTGGCCAGCAGACCAGTCTGCCGCCGGTCCAGGGGCATGATGTCTGCCAGCAGGGGATGGCTGCTGAGCATGGCCTCCATCCCCCGGGGGATCAGGGCGCTGATCTTGGCCTGGGGCCACGCCGTGTGCAACGCCCGGATGACGGGCGTGATCAGCAGGATATCACCCAGATGCTTCAGCTGGATCAGGAGGATATTACGAAAAGTCATCGCCGCCGGGTGATTGTTTGGGGCCCATGGCCACACCCCGTTTGGATTGGCGGATAAAAGCCAACAGGTAACGCACGTCTTCAGTCTGCGGCACCTCGGCCTCCACGTGCGCCAGGGCCTCCCGCAAATTAACCCGGTGCTGGAAAAGAAGCCGGAACGCCTTTTTCAGGGCAGCGATCCGATCCCGGTCGAAGCCGGCCCGCTTCAGCCCCACCAGGTTGAGGGTCCGGACGGTATGTTCCTTGTCACTGATACAAAAAGGCGGGATGTCCCGGGAGGCCCGGGAACCGCCCCGCATCATGGCCAGGCGCCCCACCCGACAGAACTGATGGATAACGCAATTACCGGAAATCAGAGCCCGGTCCTGGACCTCCACATAGCCGCCGATCAGGGCGCCGTTAATGACGATGACGTTATTGCCCACCGAAGCATTGTGGGCCAGGTGCGACAGGGCCATGAGAAAATTGTGATCGCCCACCCGGGTGGCGCTGCCGGGGACCGTGCCCCGGTGAATGGTGACATATTCCCGGATAATGTTGTGATGGCCGATGATGGTATAACTGGGTTCGCCCTTGAAAGCGTAATCCTGGGGTTCATGGCCAATAATAGCCCCAAAAGAAATCAGGTTGTTTTCACCGATGGTGGTATAAGGGCCGATATAGGCATGGGCGTGGATGCGGGTGCCGGCGCCGATCTGCGTCGGCCCCGCAATGATAACACCCGGCCCGATTTCCACCCCCGGGGCCAGCTCGACGTCGGCGCCGATACGGGCGGTGGGATCAATCTTCATGCTGCTGTTCCTTGCTGGCCGGACTGCTGCCGCAGTTCCCGGGCCTTGGCATACTTTACCAGGGTATAGGTGCTGTATAATGAGGCCAGGAGGTAGCCATCCCGGCCGGCCAAAAAACCCCGTTGCAGAATATACAGTTTTAAGAAAGTCAACCACGGCCGCCAGACCAGTTCCCCCCAGAGCGGCCGTTTGCCCTGTTTGAGCAATTCCTGGGCCGCCAAGGTGGAATAGCGGTCCAGGCGCTGCACAAAATCACTCAACGAGGTATACGTATAGTGCAGCATGGGGTGGCGCAGGGTGCCGACCCGGCCCTGAACCTGGACGCTCTCATGCACCTCCCGTTCCACAAACCGGCCCTTGTCCCTGCGAAAGAGGCGGATGGAATAATCCGGATACCAGCCCAGGTGTTTGATGAACCGGCCACAGAAAAAATTGCGCCGCGGCACCCGGTAACCGTCCAGGGGGCCGTCAGCCCGCACAATCTCCTCGATCTCCTGACGCAACTCCGGCGTGATGCGCTCATCCGCATCCAAGACGAAGATCCAGGGCATGGTGGCTTCCGCCACGGCCCGATTCTTGGTCTTGCCGAATCCTTCCCAGGGGACCGTTAAGACCCGATCGGTGAATTGCCGGGCCAACTCCACCGTCCGGTCAGAACTGCCCGAATCCAGGACCACAATCTCATCGGCCCACCGGGCTGATTCCAGGCAGGCGACGATATTTTTCTCCTCGTTGCGGGTAATAACCGTGACAGCCAGACCGGGCATAATCGTCAAGGAAGCTTTTTCGCCTGCTGCGGCAGCATCCGGGGAATATCATCTTTAATGGGATACACAACCCGGCACTGGGTGCAGACGAGCCCGTCGCCGGCCTCATTGAGGTGAACTTTCTGCCGACATTGCGGGCAGACCAGGATATCCAGAACTTCTTGCGCAATAGCCATAATAATCTCACCGTTTCCCAATGACAAAGGGCTGACGCTCTGTTTAAATCAAAACAAAAATTAATGGTGGCACAGGCTTTCCAGCCTGTGCGCCAATGAACAGGCTGAAAGCCTGTTCCACCAATTTTAATTCAGCAGCATTGTCCCTAACCCTGCCCATGGACGGGGAGGGAACTAATCCCCCCTTTACGGGCGGATAGAGGGAGAAGCCGGGATGCAGTTTTGGTCATTCCTCAAAAGAGTGAACTGTTACCCGGATGGAAACCAATTATACGTATCCTTTCTTGTATGCTACCAGAGACGCAGCCGTTTGCCAAAAAATTTCCCATTTTCCCCTTGAGGAAAAAAGTGGTCCGGCGGCAGCGCAGGATGACACCGGGGAGGCGATTCCTGATGGCAACTGCCTTCAGGGTTAGCGAGGAGAGTTGTTAGGTTTTCTCCCGGTCTACTGCCTGGCTACCAGATTTATAACGAATTTTAAACTAAAATTATAAGGAGTTATCATGGAATGCAAATAAGCCGGTGATACGTTCTCTCTTTAATAGGGGGGAGAGAATGGACAGAATCCGACAGGCGCTTCTCGTTAACCAACCGTCTCCTGACCCTTATCCTTTTGTTTACCGCTTTCTGGCCGCCATATTCTACTGCTGTTTGCGAGGTCTCATCAGGGTGGAGGAAGCCACCGACCTCAGGAAGCTGCCGCACCCGGTTATCTTTGCCTACAATCATAATAATTATTACGAAACCATCGTTTTGAGCAGCTATCTGCTGCATCGTTGCCGGCAGCGCCGTCTGTGTTTCGTGGTGGACTGGATGTTTGGCTGCCTGCCGGTCATCGGTTGGCTCCTGCAGAGCGTCCGACCGGTCTATGTTTACAGCAAACCGGCCCGATGGGGTTTCCTGAACCGCCGCAAGCCGCCGGGAAGGCAAAATCCTCTTCAGCAGTGCCTGCAGCGGTTACAGCAAGGGTACAGCCTGGGGATTTTCCCGGAAGGGAGCCGCAATCATCATCCGCTGATCCTCAAACGGGGCCGGCGGGGGGTTGGCGAGCTGGCCCTGCAGGCGGCGGTCCCGGTAATCCCCGTTGGCATTGATTTTCCACGCCGCCAGCAGCGCCACCGCATCCCGGCCGTTGGTCGGATCATCTTTCGCTTCGGCGCCCCCTTGCATTTTTCTGCAGAAATGAGCGCCTGGCGTCGGATCCAGGCGGATACGGCGCTGTCTGCGGGCGAAAGAGAGAAGCGGCGGCGTTACCTCGGCCATCGCATCACCCATGCCATTATGCAGGAGTTGGCCCGGTTATCCGGCAAGTTCTATCCGTACCGCCAATCTGACGATTCGGCGCTGAGGACATTGTTGGCTTCTCATACACTCGGGGGAGGGAATGAAGATGGGCAAGATTCAAACCAGCAAGGTGCTTGATGGCCTGGCCCGCAGCCAGGCCCTGCGCGTGATTGAGGACGTGTATCGTCGGGAGAAAAATTGGATTCAGGCCACGGACAGCGAAATCCCGGTGCACATCGATCCAGAGGGGCCGTATTCGTGGTTCCTGGCCACCGTCAATGGCCAGCCGGCCGGCGTGTTGCGATTATTCTATGATCCGCCGTTGGAACTGCCGGCCGAGTTTCAGGTATCCCTGCATCAGGATGTGGACTTAAAGAAAATGGCCCAGCAGGGCCGTTTTGTGGAGATCGGCCGCTTCATGATCCGGCCTGAATACCGGAAAAACATGTTGGTGGCCATCCGTCTCATGGGCATCGCGGTCCAGGAGGTGGTGGGGCGCAATTACACCCACTTCATCACCGACGTATTTCAGGGCGAACCCCACTCCCCCCTGCAATTTCATACCCGCATCCTCGGGTTTGAGATTATCGGCAGCCACCTCCACGGGGAATTAAACTGCAGCCTGACCCGCATCATCCTGACCCTGGATATCCTCAAAGCCTACCAGCGCCTGCGCGAAAAGAAAAACCGCCTGTATTGGACCCTAACCGAAGGTATTCGGGGCGCCCTGGACCAAAAACTGGCCGCCTGAACCGGCCCGGCCGTTGTTACCGACGGCAAAGCCCCCGCCTGGCGGGGGCTTTTTGTTGCGGTCGGCAACCTCTCCTGGCGCTCACCGAACGGGATGCTGCTGCCCATGCCAAGGGTCTACGAGGCGTCGGCCTGGTCCATGTCCAGACGCGGGCGCGGGGCGTCTGAAGGTGCCAATTTTCCTGAGGGCGCTTTCCTGGTTCTTGTTGGGTCGGCAACCAGGCGGCCGGTTTTGCGGTCCACGACAACGCCGTGGCGTTCGGCCAGAAGCAGGAGATATTGATATTCCATGGCCTGTTTGGCCAAACGGTAGCGCAGGATGAGGCTGATGGGGAAGTAGAGCATACTCAGGGCGACGATGCCGATAATCAGGTAGGTCCCCCACAACCCCAGGACAGAAAACAGGGCTTTTAAATACCTCAGGACTTTTTCCGGATACACTAAGCCATAGAAAAAGGCCAGGACCACTGCCAGGCCCAGGAGATACGTAATCAGAGAAAAACGGTGTTGCATCCGGCGCAGGGATTTGACCGTCCCATTGTCTCCTTCGGCTTCGGTATTGTTGAGCAGATCAAACCCCCGAATGATAATCCCGAAGAGAAAGACCATGACGATGGGGGCCAGGAAGGCAACGACCAGATATTCTTTCCAGGGGAAGGGGACAACCCTGACCTCCCCGCCGAACCAGCCCTCGTCGATCTGCCAGATGATGGTGGCGCCCAGGATGATGAGCTCCATCAGAACAACGAAGACCAAAAAGCTGTTGAAGATATATTTTTTCTCTCCAGGATCGTGGAGACTGAAAAAGCGGCTCATGGTTCTTCCTTATCGGCTTGTTTTACCCCCGACTCAAACTGGCGGTGCCAGACATTCGTGCTCTGCCCTTTATTGTAGCCTGCCGACGGCAGCTTGCAAAGCACTTTCGGTCCTGACAGACCTTTTGCCGGTGGTTGACCGGTGCCGCCCGGGGGCCAAAGGGACCTGGTGACTGGTGTGGCGCGGTTCCAGGTCTGCAGGTCCGGGAAGACTATGAGACCGGCGAGCGTTGAGGCAGGAGGGCTGTATAAAGGCCGACCAGGAGCAGGAGCAGAAGGCCGTCTTCCAACAGGGCCAACCAGCCCACAGGTCGTTCCACGAGGAGGCCGCAGCCACAGTCGATGTCGAGCCCCCGGGCCATGGTGACGGCAATGGCGATCATGAAGACGACCATCAGGACGCTGAGGACCACTACGGCACTCCGAGGCCGAAAACCGATGATAAGAGCAGTCGCGGCAACAGCCTCCAGCCAGGGGATGAAAACCGTGGCCATGCCCAACAGAGATGGGGGCAGCAGTTGATAGGCTTGCACAGCCGCAGCAAAATGGTAAGGCTTTAATATCTTATCCAGGCTGGCATATAAGAAAACGCCGCCCAAAAGCAGGCGGATGGCAAGCAGCAGCCAACGTTTAGCGGACGATGTCAACGGGATACCCTGCTTCATCCCAGGCGCGGAAACCACCCTCATAGACTCCTACCTGAGTGTAGCCAAGTTTTTGTAAAAATTCCGCCACCCGCAGACTGGCGTGGCAGTCCACCGAGCCACAATAGACGACAATGGGATGGTCCAGGGCAACACCGGCGAGGGCCGCAGCCACGAATTTGGCGGAGATCTGCGAGGCCGGGATATTCAAGGCCCGCTCAATGTGCAGCTCCCGGAATTCATCCGGTTCCCGGGCATCAATGAACAGGGTCCGTCCTTCTTGATGCCGGGCCAGGGCCTGGTCCAGGGTATAGGTGCGGATCGCGGCCAGACGGCGGGCCGCCTCTTCTTTTTCAACGGCGGCGATCTGTAGCTCCAGGGTGCCCTGAAGACCGTGCTGGATCACCCCCCACTGGGTCACCAGCCCCAGGGCCAGCCCGAGCAGCACCAAGCCGGCCGCCCAGGTAAGATCATGTTTGATCATTGGCCAAATCATGGCATCAGGATTTCATTGGGGTTTGGCATCTGGCGCCTCCGGAGCGCCGGCGGCTTCCCCAGCCGTAAAAAATTTTTTGTTGCCTTGAAAAAAGGGGAGGGGGGCAAAGCCTTCCACATCCTTGGACCAGCCTTCGGCCTTGCCGTAATGAAAATAACGCCAGACCCGACCGGTATGGAGATCGGCCAGAAAGGTCTTGCCGCCTTCGGAGACCAGGGCGTAACGCTCCCCGGTGGCCCGCCCCGGCGCCCCGGTCATCAGATGATCGCCGCCCTTGGCCACCTGCAGGGTAAATTCCTTTTTTTCCAAGGCTGCGGCCACCCGGCGGTTGATCTCCCTCTCCAGATAAGGACCGTAGAGTAAAAAGATGCTGGCGGCAATGATCCCCAGCACCAGGGCCCAGAGAAACGTCCAACCGGTGCTTCTGGCCATATCCTCTCCTTGCTTGTCGGCCCAGGCAAAAAAGCGAGCAAGATGACGATAAAAATCGTATGATTCTATAGACTGCGCTATTTTCTCGTAATTGTCAAGAGTTTGGGAGGGAGAAAGTATGCCCCCGCGGCCAACCGACACCATCGCCGTCGTTACTTTTGATTTAGGGAATGTTTTGGTCAAGGTTGACCATCTGGAATTCTGCCGCCGGCTGGCCGCCCTGGCCGGGACCACCCCCGAGGCGGTCTTTGCGGCGGTTTTTGACAGCGACCTGGAACCCGCCTATGACACGGGCAGAATTTCTTCTCAGGAATTTTTCGCCCACATCCTGGCCAGATTCCCGGTGTCTCTAAGCTTTGCGCAATTCCAACAGTGGTGGAACAGCATCTTCAGCCCCATGCCGGAGATGGGGCCGGTGGTGGCCCATCTGGCCGGGCGCTACCCCCTGTTTCTGCTTTCCAACACCAACGCCCTGCATTTTCAATATATCCGGGCGCAATACCCGCTGCTGGCCCGGTTCACCCGCTTCATCCTGTCTTATGAGGTGGGCAGCCGCAAACCGGAGCCGCAGATTTACCGGCACCTCATCCAGGAGGCCCAGACGGCGCCAGCCCAGATTCTCTTTATTGATGATAAACTCCCCTTTGTGCAGGCCGCCCAGGAGCAGGGCCTGCAAGCCTGGCAGTTTATCGACCCGCCGGGCCTGGTGCAACAGCTCCAGGCAGCAGGGGTGTGGTAACGGGGAGACGTAGGGTAGCTCCGGGTGCGGTTATCACTGCACCTTTAGTAAGGCACACCCATGGCCTTTTCCAGTTGGGCTTCGGCCACCTTGAGGTCGTAGACGGCGCGGATATAGGTCAATTCGGCATTGAAATACTTGACCTGGGCATCGGTGACTTCGATGATGGAGCCGACCCCGGCGTTGTAGCGGCCCCGGGCCAGATCCCAGTTTTCCCGGGCCGCCTCCTGGCCCTTGGCCGCAGCCCGGATGCGCTCGGCCGCAGCCCGGACGTTCAGATAACTCTGCTCCACCTGTTTATTGATATCCTGACGCAGGACTTCGGCGTTGGCTTCGGTGGCCCGGAGATTTTCCTTGGCCTGCTGGACGCTGTAGCGGGTGGCCAAACCCTCGAAGATGGGCACCGAGGCATTCAGGGACAGGGACCAGGTGCCCCGCATATCGCCATAGGGTTTGCCCTGGGTGTTCTGCGCCCCCTGGGCATAGAGGGTCGGAAAGTAGCCGGCCCGGGCCGCTCGCACGGCCTGTTTGTCAGCTTCCTGCTGAAAGCGGTTGCGGGCCAGGTCCGGGCGCTCGCTTAGGGCCTTTTCCTTGGCCTCGTTGAGGTTGATCGCTTTGGGCCGCGTGTCCACCTGGTAGCTCAGGCCAACATAGGGCCAGGATTTCAGACCCAGGGCGGTCATAAGGGCGACCTGGGCAATCTGCAGGTTGTTGCGGGCGGTAATCAGGTCGGCCTGGGCCGTATAGAGGTTGGCTTCGGCAGTGGTGACGTCGATCCGGGCCCGCACCCCGACGTCGTAAAACCCTTTGGCCTGTTTGACTAATTCCTCGTTCAGCCGGAGGTTCTCTTCGCTTACCTTGACGGCCCGTTCCGCGGCCAGATAGCCGAAAAAGGCGGTTTTGGCGTCCAAGACCACCTGTTGGCGGACATTCTGCAGGTCCATTGTGGCGGCCTCAAAGAGGGCCTTGGACTGACCGACCTGCCCCAAGGTCTTGCCGAAGTCATAGAGGAGTTGGTTGGCTTGAAACTGATGCACGGTAAAATCGTTGATCTGGCCCCGCGTGCCGGCAAACTGGCCGAATCCGGAGGGAACGGCGAGGCTGGAAGTGGGCACCGAGGTGCCGTAATAATAGGAAGAGGTATGGGTCACCTTGGGCAGGAGGTTGGCCCGGCTGACGCCGATCTGGGCCCGGGCGGCCTGGGAGCGGGATTTGAACTCCTGGATGGCCGGATGATTGGCCAGGGCCGTGGCAATGGCTTCGTCGAAGGTCAGTTTTTGACCGCTCCCTTGGCTCTGGCTCACAGCAGGGGAGGGGAGGGCGCAAAAAAATAATGTGGCCAGCACCAGGGCGCCGCCGCCTCCGCACCATGCCCACCTGATAAGTCTCAATACCTCGGTTTGGCAACGCACAAAAGACATAGCATCCTCTTTCGCCTGGCGTCGGGCGGTCGCCTGGGCCCTGACACCTGGGGCTGGAGTTCTTGGGGTAGGTGTCCTCATCGTTGTGATGACCACCTGGTTGTGGACAATAGTCTGCCCCAATCATTTTCTTTTGACAAGTAAAAATCCGGCTGGTACGATAAACTGCAACTTGATCCTGCTGCAATGTTGTCAAGTATACTCAAAACATTGTCGATAATATGAAGTAAGCTCAACGTCACCGGCAGAGGAGGCGGCTCTGTGGGTGTGTGCCAGGAAAGGCGGCAATCACCCAGACGGGCCTGTGGATCGGCGGCGCCTGGGGTTAGTGGCAAAAATGTTTACAAAAAATCGATGGTCCCTGCATACATCGGTCCTCTTGCTGCTCGTGGTGCTTGGCGCTGCGCTCCTCCTGGGTTGTCAGCCGGGGAGCAGCCGGAGTGAATATGTCACCCAGGAAGCGGCCATCAGGACGTTGGAACAGAGGGTCGTGGCCAACGGTACGGTCAACCCTTTGGAGACGGTTCAGGTGGGGGCCCAGGTCTCCGGGCTGATTCAGGAAATCCTGGTGGATTTCAACTCGCCGGTCCGCCGGGGGCAGGTCATCGCTCGGATCGACCCCACCATCTACACCGCCAAGGTGGAGCAGGCCCGATCGGCCCTGACCTCGGTGCAGGCGGAAACGGAGAAGGCCAAAACCAACCTGGAGCTGGCCCGAACGCAACTGCGGCGCTACGAAACCTTGGCCGCTCAGAACCTGATTCCCCAGATGGAATTGGACAACCAGCGGGCTTTCTATGAAGCGGCCCGGGCTGATTTTCAGGCCGCCCAAGCCCGGTTGGCCCAGGCCAGGGCCCAATATGCCGAAGCCACCGCCAATCTGCGCTACACCACTATCATCTCACCCGTGGACGGCATCGTCATTTCCCGCAATGTGGAAGTGGGGCGGACCGTGGTGGCAGCCCTGCAAACGCCCACGCTCTTTACCATCGCCCAGGATTTAACCCAGATGCAGGTGGCGGCGGAGGTGGACGGCAGTGAGGTGGGGAATCTCAAGGTGGGGCAGCCGGTGACGTTCACGGTGGACGCTTACCGGGACAGAGTCTTTACCGGCCAGGTTGATCAGGTGCGGCTGGCCCCCAACGTGACGCAGAATGTGGTGACGTATACGATTCTGGTCCGGACCGCCAACCCGGAACTCCTTCTGAAACCGGGCATGATCGCCACGGTCACGATTCTGGCTGCCAGCCGCCCGGATGTTTTAGCCGTGCCCAACGCCGCCCTGCGGTTCCAGCCCCTGGGGCAGAAGGGAGAGCCCCGGGCCGACTCGCCTTCGGTCTGGCGGCTGGGGGCCGACGGCAAACCGCAGCAGGTGTTGGTATCCCTGGGCCTCAGCGACGGCCTCTGGACGGAGATCAAGGCCGGAGCCCTCAAGGCGGGGGATCAGGTCATCATCGAACAGAAGGGAAACAGCAGCGGCGAGGGTCTGGGTCTGCGGCGATTGTTCTATTAATCCGGCTATGTTGATTTCCCTCCGGAGTATTCACAAAACCTATCAGATGGATTCCGTGCACGTCCCCGCCTTGCGGGGAGTTTCCCTGGACGTGGCGGCCGGGGAATTTGTCACCATTATGGGACCCTCGGGCTCGGGCAAATCCACTCTGCTGCATATCTTGGGCTGCCTGGACCAGCCCACGGCCGGAGAGTATTATCTGGACGGGGAGCTGGTCTCCCATCTTCCCCCACGAAAGCTGGCCCAACTGCGCAATAGCAAGATCGGCATCGTCTTTCAGTCTTTTTTCATGCTCCCCCGCCTGAGTGCTCTGGATAATGTGGCCCTGCCGTTAATGTATAGTCCGGGGCGGGGCAATGGCGAACGGGAGTTGGCCCTGGCGGCATTGGCCAAGGTGCATCTGGCCGACCGGGCCCATCATCTGCCCCGGCAGCTCTCCGGCGGCCAACAGCAGCGGGTGTCATTGGCCCGGGCGTTGGTCAATCAACCGGAACTCTTATTGGCCGACGAACCCACGGGCAATCTGGACCGCCAGACCGGTTTTCAGATCATGGCCCTTCTGCAGGAATTGCACGTCCGGCAAGGCTTGACTATTCTTATGGTGACCCATGACCCCGAGATGGCTGCTTTTGCCGGGCGGCAGCTCATTATCCGGGACGGGATGATTATGTCCGATACCAAGAACCATGCCCCGGCCGGATGAGAAAAATGCGGTCCTGAACCTGTCCTGGCGGAGCTGGCCCCAGCAGCTGGCTGGCGCTGGCCGTTTGGCTCCGGGCAGCCCTCTGGCGGTCCCCAGGCTGCTTCCTTTGACCGAAATTGTCCTCATTTCGGTGATCTTTTTTTGGATGGCCTGGATCGCCACCCCGCTCATGGCGGCGCAAGGGCCGAGATTCCTCCCGCTGTTTCTCACTCTCCTGGCAGTGATCTATGTGGCCTATGTTTCTCCGGTGCTCATCCACCAAGAAACCCTGGCGTCCCGGGGTATCGGACCGGCGGCGGCTTTCTTTATCCGCAGGGACAACCTGGCGGAGGCCGGTCTGCTCTTCGGTGCTTGCACCCTGGGGGGTATACTGCTTATCGTACTGGGCGGGTATGTTTTCGGCTACGGTCCTTGGTTTGATTTCAGCGCTTCTGTCTTTCTGTTGCGGCTGGTGCTCTATTTCCTGTCCGCCTTTTTTCAGGACGGCCTGTTCTTCAGCTTTTTTCTGCGGCGCTGGCAGGCTGTCTTTGGAGCCCCAGCAAGCGAGGCGGCGGGGGAGTATCAGCCCATGGTTGCCCAGACCCAGGCCACACATCGGCTGTGGTGGGCCATTATGGCCAATGCCTTGGTCTTTTCATTGTATCATCTCCCCAACCGGCCGGTGATGGGGTTGGCTCTGATCCTGGGAATCGTCTGGGGCAGGATTTTCAGTCGGACGCCGAATGTGCTGGCTGCGGCCCTGGGGCACGCCCTGTTGGGGACCGTGCTGCATCTTTGCCTGCAGGTCAGTACAAAAGTAGGTTCGGCCTATGTCTCGGATCACAAAGGATTTTATGCTGTTCTGTGTCCTTTTTTGGAGCCGTTCATTGCCGGGAGGTTCCAATGGTAGCCAACCCGTTGGAAATTGCGGTTAGTTTCTGGCAGCGTTACAACCAACAGGCCCAACAGGCCCTGGCTCTGATCGCCGCCACGCCGTTGGTGTCGAAAGAGGAATTTCTTGGTCAGACGCAACCCTGCGATATCGTTTTGACAGCCATCCCCAGGAAATTCCAGGATCATTGGCTGAAGCGCCTGTGGAGCGGGATTTCCGGTTTAGCCCAAGCCTGTCGCTATAGTTCGGCCAAGATTTATTTGGACCACAATCTGGTGGCGGGCTATGGCTTTCGCCTGATTTGGGAGAGGCCGCGGTATAAGGGGGTTGAGTACCAAAGACTGATCTCCCTGGTGGATGAGGCCCTGCTCCTGCGGGTGCCGGGTTTGACTAACGGCCAGCAGCAACGGATCAGCCGTTTTGTGCAGGGCAAATTCGGCGCCCCTTTTGATCCGCGATGGGTGATCCGCAGCTTCTGGCAGCGTCGGTTCGGCACGGCCCTGCCGTCCAAGAGCCGGTCCCAGGCTGTGGCGCCCGGCGGGAACGGTACCCTTCCCCTGTCCTGTGCCACTATTATCGCCTATCCCTTTTTCCAAGAGGGCATAGCCTTGGCCGAGTCTCCCGGATCGGTCTGGCCCATAGACTTTATTCTTTCACCGCTGACCCAAAAGGTCTGCCGGTTGGACTGCCGCCAGGATAGGCAGCCATGAAATGGGGCAAATGTCTCCGCAGCGCCGCCCTCTCTCTCTGGGTGCATAAATTGCGCAGTGCTCTGACCGTGTTGGGGGTGGTCATCGGCGTCGGCGCCGTGGTCCTGGTGTGGAGCCTGGGGGCCGGGGCCCGGACCTTGGTGGCTCAGCAGATCTCCGGGGCCGGGGCCGGTCTTTTGATGATCAATTCCGGGGCCACCAGTAAAGGCGGCTGGCGCATGGGTCTGGGCAGCCTGCCGTCCCTGACCAGCGGGGATGTCCAGGCCATCATGCGGGAGGTGCCGGAAGTGGAATATGCCGTGCCTTTCTGGGGGGATGTGGCCCAAGTGATCCTGGGAGGGCAGAACTGGTCAACGCTGGTCCTGGGCACCACGGCGGAATTCTTTCAGCTGCGGCGGGTGACCATGGTTGCCGGCCGTTTTTTTACCCCGGCTGAGAGCAATCGGGGGGCTAAAGTCTGTGTCCTGGGGTTTACGGCGGCCCAGCACCTGCCCGGGGCCCTGGCTCATGTGGGGCAGACGGTGCGGATCAATAACACGCCGTTCCATCTCCTGGGCATTATGGCCCCAAAAGGCCGCACCCCGGATGGCCGGGATCAGGATGACATCGTCCTGGTCCCTTTGAGCACCGCCCAACAATCGCTCTTTGGCACGGCGCTGCCGGGGGTGGTGAAATTTATTTTGGTATCTGTGGCCAATCCCGGTCAATTGGCCCAGGCCGAGGAAAAGATTGATCGTCTCCTGAGCCAACGCCACCGCCTGAAACCCGGCGCCGAAAAAGACTTTTCCATCCGCAACCTCACAGAAGTATTAAAGACCTGGGAGATCACCATTACCACCATGACCTGGCTGTTATGGGGAGTGGCCATGATCTCGCTGTTGGTGGGCGGCATTGGCATCATGAATATTATGCTGGTATCGGTGAAGGAGCGCACCGGCGAAATCGGTCTACGCCTGGCGGTGGGGGCCTCGCCCCGGGACATCATGGTGCAGTTCCTCATTGAGGCAGTGGTCCTGAGCTGCGCCGGCGGCCTGGCAGGACTGGTCCTGGGGGCAACCCTGGCCAACCTGGTGGCCCGGTTCCTGGATTGGCCCATGGTCTTTTCCCTGGCCCCGGCCTTAGCCGCCCTGCTTATTGCCATGGCGGTGGGGGTGGCCTTTGGCTTTTTCCCGGCCCGCCAGGCGGCCCGACTCCAACCCATGGACACCCTGCGATCGATCTAGTGTCCATCCGGAAACGGCAGCCTCACCATATTGAAAAAAACTAAAAGGGCTTTTGTAGGAGCGGGGCTCAGACCCGCCCCTGCCGGGCTTCCTCTTATTTTTGGCACTTTCCGGATGAACACGATCTAATCCGGGGAGGAATATCAGGTTTGCCATTGCCCTGTTTGAGAAAACTTTCTTCAATAAATCTTTAAAAAAAGCTTGTCAAACATTTCTCCCATCGGTTAGGGTAAAAATAGGGTCAATAGTTAATCTAATCCGGTCGGCAGCAGGGATTGCCGCTTTGAGCAGCCCGGGGGGGCCGACGGTTCCCCCCGGCCGCCGATCAGGAGGGAGTGCCAATGGCCTGGTCCCGCTTCGCCAGAATCTCATTGCACCTGGGGATACTCCTGGCGGTCGCCGCCTTTGTCGGTTTGTTTGTGGCTTTTGGCCCGCCCAAATTATTGGCCAAGACCTCCACGCCGGAATTCTGCGCCAGTTGCCACGTCATGAGCAGCCAATACGAGGCCTGGTTTCACACCGGAGCCCACAGACGGGCTGCCTGTGTGGACTGCCACCTGCCCAACGATACTTTTGCCCGCCATCTCTTTTGGAAAACCCTGGACGGGGTCCATGATGTGGTCCGGTTTCAGACCGGCCAGGTCAGCGCTGATCTGCGCCTGACGGCCCGGGGGGGCCGGGTCGTCCAGGAAAACTGCCTGCGCTGCCATGAGGAGACCATGGCCAGGGTCAATGAGGACCGCCAATGTTGGAGTTGCCATCGCCGCCTGTCCCATCGCCTGAGCGGCGCCATGGCTTCGCCCTAACCGCGCAACCATCTCCTTGCGAGGGTGCTTATGAAACGGCAGACAATCGTTTTCATCGTGGTAGTCATGAGCGGCCTTCTCTTGGGCCTGGCCCTGTCGGCCTGTTCGCCGCCGCCCAAGACCGAACCGGTGCGGACCGCCACCATTCCGGATAATACTTTTGATCCGGCGGTTTGGGGCAAAGCCTATCCCCTGGAATATGACTCCTACATGAAGACCCGGGATCCCAAACCGCCCCTGAGCCGCTATAAACGGGGCTGGGACACGGATCTCATCGTCTGGGACAAGCTCAGTCAGTTTCCTTACATGGCCCTGCTGTTCAACGGTTGGGGTTTCGGGGTGGAATACAACGAACCCCGGGGCCACTACTACATGCTCATTGATCAACTGGAGATCGACCCCTCCCGTTTAAAGGCGGGCGGCGTTTGCCTGACCTGCAAGTCGCCCTATGTGCCGAAATTAATGCAGGAGTTGGGGCCCAGTTATTTCTCCGATCCCTACATGGACGTCCATGCCCGGATTCCTGAGGAAGGCCAGAAACTGGGGGTGGCCTGCATCAACTGCCATGACAACCGGGATATGTCCCTGAGGATTCACCAGCCGCCGTTGAAAAAGGCCCTGGCGGTAATGGGACTGGACCTGAGCCGGGTGGGCCGCCAGGAAATGCGCAGCCTGGTCTGTGCCCAATGCCACGTTACCTACATTATCCCCAAAGATGCCAACAACAAATCCATCGACGTCTTTTTCCCGTGGCAGGGAAGCACTGTGGGCAATATTTCCATGGAGAACATCATCCGGGTCCTGCGCAGCAGTCCGTCCTATGGCGAATGGAAACAGACCGTCACCGGCTACAAGTTCGGGTTCATCCGCCACCCGGAGTATGAGTTTTATTCCCGTAACAGCACGCATTGGAACGCCGATGTCTCCTGCGCCGATTGCCACATGCCCTATATTAGGGTGGGGGCCAACAAGATCTCCAACCACAATGTCACCAGCCCTCTGAAAGACAATATGCGGGCCTGCCAACAGTGCCATACCGAATCTCCGGAATGGCTGAAGAATCAGGTGCTGGCCATCCAGGATCGGACGGTCTCCCTGATGCTGCGGGCTGGATATGCCACGGCGGTGGCCGCCAAACTCATTGAAAAGGTGCACGCGGCCCAGGCCGAGGGCAAGGCCATTCCGGCCGACCTTTATGAGCGGGCCAAGGACCTGTATTACGAGGCCTTCTATCGGGTGATTTTTTCCGGGGCGGAAAATTCCGTGGGCTTTCACAACCCCTCGGAGATGGGGCGCATCCTGGGTGATGCCATCGCCATGGCCGGCCGGGCGGAAGCCCTGCTGCGCCAGGCCCTGAGCCAGGCAGGGGTGACGGTGCCCAAAGAGGTCAACCTGGAGCTGGCCCAATACCTGAATAACCGGGGCGTCAAACCTCTGAACTTTGAAGCCAAAATGGAATTCCTGGATCCCTTCGGCATTCAGGAAATGCTCACCCCCCGGGAGACCCTGGGGCTTAACCCGGCCGCGGCAACACCGTCCAAGAAAGGCGAATAATTTACTAGACTGAAATAATCGTCGCCGGCGTTCCCACTCGCTCAGGGGATGCCGGCGTTTTCCTGCCCGCCTGAATCTTTTTTATAACTTTATAAATAATAACCATATTATAAGCAATTATCTTAAGATTGTTTCTTAAGATAATGTCTCTTGCGGGCGGACCTGATTGGCTGGAATCGGCACCAGGGCAGGGTGGGGGCGAACCGGCTCAGGGTTGGGTAAGCAGGGGCATCAGCAGGTCGGCCTGGCGTTGGGCCGCGCCCCGGTGGAGTTGCAGGGCCTCCTGGCCCCGCACCCCCCGCTGCTTCAGATCTTCGGGCTGAGACAGACAAGATTGGGCGGCTGCCACCAGGTCAGGGTAATCCTGGATCTGTATCCCGGCCCTTACTTCCTCCAGGAGGCTTTGCGCCGCCCGAAAATTCTCCATATGCGGCCCATAGATGGGCACCTTGCCCCACGAGGCCGGCTCCAGGATGTTTTGACCGCCGTGGGGGACCAGGCTGCCGCCGACGAAGATGATGTCGGCGAGGCCGTAGAGGGCAAAGAGATCGCCCACCGTGTCGATAAGGACCACCGGAGCCTGGCGCGGCAGGTCATTGGCTTTCAGTTCATGCCAGAGCTGGCAGGAGAGACCGGCGGCTGCCAGCAAATTCTGGACGGCGCCGGCGCGTTCGGGATGGCGGGGGGCCAGGAGAAAGAGCAGGGCAGGGGAGGACCGGCGCAATTCCTGATAAGCCCGGATCAGAAGCTCGTCCTCGCCCGGGTGGGTGGAGGCGGCCAAAAAAACGGGCTGGCCTTGAAGCTGCAGGCGCTGCCGGAACCCTTGGGCCTGGTCCCGGACAGCTGCATCCGGCCAGCGGTCAAATTTCGTGTTGCCAGTGCAGATGAGCTGGCGGGGGGCGGCCCCCAGGGCCGCGAAACGCTGTTGGTCCTCGGGGCTGCTGGTGGCGATAATGCTGAAAAGATTAATGATATAGCTAAGTTGATCTTTAAACCGCAGATACCCTCTTAAAGATCTTGCCGACAGCCGACCGTTCACTAATGCCAGTTTGACGCCCCGATGGTGGGCGGCCAACAGAAAATTCGGCCAGATCTCCGTTTCCAGGGCCACATAGAGGGATGGCTGCACCCGCGCCAAGGACCGCTGCACGGTCCAGGGCACGTCCACAGGATAGTAAAAGACCGTGCTGTTGTGGCCATACAAGCGGCGGGCCACCGCCTGACCGGTCTCGGTGCCGGTGGAAAAGAAAAAATGGGCCTGGGGCAGGCGGGCTTGCAGTTCCCGCACCAAAGGCGCAGCACCGGCAATTTCCCCCACTGACACGCCGTGCAGCCAGAGGCGGGGCTGACCATCAGGAGGTGGAACCGTTGGCAGAGTCAGTCCCAGGCGGCCGCGAAAACTCTCCCCATAGCCGCGGCGACGCAAGCGCCAGTAAAGATAGGGCCAACCGGTCGCCCCGGCCAGGGTGGCCAGACCCTGGTAAAGGCGCAGACCAAAGGGTATGACGGCCACGTCCTCCAGCCCTTATTCCTGCTCCAGCAGCTGGTGGCGCAACGACGCCTCAATGGTGGGATACTCAAAGGTAAAACCGGCGGCCAGGAGTCTTTTCGGGAGCACTCGTTGGCCGCCCAGGATCACGTCGGCAAATTCTCCCAAGGCGAGCTTGACCATAAAGGCCGGTGCAGCCAGAAAACTGGGGCGATTCAGCACCCGGCCCAGGGCCGCGGCGAACTCGGCGTTGCGCACCGGCTGGGGTGAGCAGAAGTTGAAGACGCCGCTCAGATCCGGGTGGTCCAGGACAAAGAGGAAGGCCCGCAACTGATCGCTCTGATCGATCCAAGAGAACCACTGCTGGCCGGAGCCCACCGGCCCTCCCACAAAACTCTTGAACAACGGGACCAAAGACCCCAGGACGCCGCCGCCCCGTCCCAACACCAGGCCGAACCGGGTGATCAGGGTGCGCACCCCGAGATCCTGGGCCGCCAGGGCCGCGGCTTCCCATTCCTGGGCGACGTTGGCCAGAAAATCATGACCCGGCGGTGAGTCCTCAGTGAGTTCTTCGTCCCCCCGGTCGCCGTAATAGCCGATGGCCGAGGTGCTCAGGAGCAGCTTGGTCTGCCGGTCCGGGACTGCCGCCAGGGCGGCCACCAGATTCCGGGTGGTCAAAACCCGGCTGGCGCGGATGATCTTTTTGTTTTCTGCCGTCCAACGGACAAAGACTGACGATCCCGCCAGATTAATAATGACGTCGTGCTCGGGCACCAGTTTTTGCCAGGGACCGGCTATGGTGGGATCTCCCTGGAGATAGCGGACATTGGCAGGTGTGCCCGGTTTCGTCCGGCCACTCCGGGAGAGAATGGTCAGTTCGTGGCCGAGTTGTCCTAAATGTTTGGTCAGATACGTGCCAACAAAACCGGTGCCGCCGGTCAGGAAAAATTTCATCGGCGCATCCTTTCTTGGGTAGATGAGGATAAGGGGGCTTCAGCCAGATTTTCAGGATGTCTGAAGCCGATGGCTTCCTTAGTTTACATAATATATATTATCAGACGCAGCCATGGGACCAGGCCCAGGAGGCCTCCCCACAGTCACTGAGAAAAATGGCGATCCAATAAGGTCCGCAGATCATGATAGTTGATTTCCACAAGGCGCCAGCCCTGCCCATTTTCCGGGCGCACCAGGCGGAAGCGAATACTTTGGTCGTTGTTGGGAGCTGTCAGGGTCACCCAGGCGGTATTTCCCTCCTGACGGATCTGGGCCTGGGCCGGGAGTGCCGCCAGGGCCGCTCTTTCGGCCGTATTGAGTTCGGCCAGATATTTTTCCACGGCCGTTTTGATCTGGGGTTCCAGGGCTACCACCAATTTCGGAGCCAGAAATTTGGCAAATTTTTTCGTCAGATTACGCCCCAGACGGGTTAACTGATCCTCGGGCAGTTCCAGGCCTTTGGGCAGCAGCCAGGTATCCAGATCCCCAGATGATTGTTCCAGCAGGCTGTCGACAATGGCCGGCAGATCAACAAATTGGAAAAGGGTTTGGGTATCATTGGCCTGCATGGCCCTGACCATCTGCCACAGGGCGTAGCGCGGCGTCTGGCGCCAATAATTCTGATAGCCGAGATAAATCCCCACCCCCAGGCCGAGGGCTATAACCACCACGATCACGGCCCAGAGGTAGTGCTTCGGCCCTTTTTTCCTGATATTTTCCGAGGCCAGGGTGCTCATCCGCAGTCTTTTTCCTTTCTTTGATATCTAGCCTCCTACTATACCACAGATTAAAGCGGCCACCAAGCCTTGGCGATCGGGCCGGAGTATGGTAAGACCTAATCTGAAGATGGCCGATTATTGTGACAGGAGGGCTGGCTTGGCAACACGGCCGACAATAGTACTGAGCCGCAAGGGCGTGACCTGGTGGCGCACCGGACATCCCTGGATCTATCGGGACGATCTGTTGCCCGGCCAGAGCGCCGCCGCGGGCGACATCGTGACGGTCCAGGATGAGCAGGGCCGCTTCCTGGGCCAGGCCTTTTATAGCGCTACTTCCAGGTTGGCCCTGCGATTTTTGACCATGAGCGCCGAGCCCATTGACTCCGCTTTCTGGGAGGCCAGACTGCAGCAGGCCTGGGCCTACCGCCGCCGGGCTGTGGCTGCTGCTACCGCCTATCGCCTGATTTATGCTGAAGCCGACGGTTTTCCCGGGCTGATCGTGGATAATTATGACGGTCATGTGGTCCTGCAGGTGCACCATCCGGGGATCAGCCGCTGTCTGGACGACCTCCTCCCCCTCTGCCACCGCCTGCTGCCGGTCAAATCCATCACCTTGCGCAATGACAGCGACGTCCGGCGCTTGGAAGGTCTGCCTCTGGAAGTCCAGACGATCTTTGGCCAGGTGCCCACCGACCTCATCATCCAGGAAGGCCCGGTGCAATTTCGGGTGGATATTCTCCGGGGCCAGAAAACCGGCTTGTTCCTGGATCAGCGGGAGAATCGCCAGGCCGCGGCAGCCTGGGCCCAAGGGGAGGTGCTGGACTGTTTTTCCTATCAGGGAGGGTTCGCCTTGCATGCGGCCAGACAGGCCCGGCGGGTCGTGGCGGTGGAGTCCTCCGCCTTCTCCCTGCAGGTGGCCAAGGACAATGCCCGTTTGAACGGCCTTGAGAACATTGACTGGATCCAGGCCAATTGCTTTGATTTCTTGAAAAATGCCGTCCACGCCGGGGAGCATTACGATCTGATTATCCTGGATCCTCCTGCCTTTGCCAAGAGCCGGGCAGACCGCCCAGCGGCGATCAAGGGGTATCGGGATCTGAACCGCCGGGCCTTCCAGCTCCTGCGGCCGGGCGGCGTCCTGGTGACCAACTCCTGTTCGTACAATCTGGACTTAAACACGTTCCTCGATCTGCTCCGCCAGGCCGCCCGGGACGCCCATCGTTCCGCCCGCATTATCGCCTGCCGGGGGGCGGCCAAAGATCACCCGGCCCTTCTGGCCCTCCCCGAAAGTGCCTACCTAAAATGCGTTTTAGCTATGGCTATTTCTTAGCGGCGCAAGGATACAACGACTATGCCTACCGGTGCCTGCGGCATTGCCTGCGATGTCTGTAAATTGAAGTTAGTGATGATCTGTTCCAGTTGTGGGCCAGGCAAAAGCCAGGTGGCCAAAGCCAAATTGGCGGCCCAGAAACGGCTTTTGGGGGCCCCCTGCCCTATTCTGGCCTGCGCCGCCCTCAGACAGGTGGATTATTGCCTGCGGGATTGCGATCTCTTTCCCTGTGAAAACTTTGGCCAGGGCCCCTACCCTTTCAGCCAGAGTTTCCTGGATATGCAACAGCGTCGCCGTCAACAGCGGCCCCCGGCTGTCAGCCCCTACCATAGTTTCATCCAGACCCCTGAACCCTACTGGGAAGCCATCCAGACCTGTGAACTGCAGGATCTCTGCCGTCTCCTGCCGGGGCGCCCATATGGCGCCGATGGCCTGATTTTTACCTCTTTTCAGGAAGAGGTCCTGTTGGAGCGGCGGCAGCGGGCATTGTGGCGCCGGCACCAGGGCCGGTGGGAACGCAGCGATGAGCCCCAATTGGAACTGCTGACCCTGCTCTTTCTGGCGAAAACGCGCCAGGTCACGCCGCTGCGTCACCAGCTCATCAGCGTTGCCGATCTGAAAGAGGCCCAGTATTTCAAGGGGCCACACCGCCTGCCGGTGGACACCCTAACCGAGCGCTTCGGTCAAGATCTGCCCGGTTTTCGGCGGGTGGCCCGGTTTTTGGGAGGAACGCCCCTGGAGATGGCTGACGCCGCCTATACCTTTCTGCCTTTGCCCCGCCTGCCGGTCTCTGTCCTGCTCTGGCTGGGCGACGACGAATTTCCGCCCCAATGCACCGTCCTCTTTGACCGCTCCATTGAAGCCTACCTCTCCGCCTCGGGCATCTGGCTGCTGGTCAACTTCGTGACCTCTACCCTCCTCTGGTGTGCCCCCTCCCAGGGTTTTGACCAAGGAGCCGACCTTTAGAAGGCGTACCAGATCCTGATCCAGTTGCGGATACCCTCGGGCCGGTTTTTGGTGGCCATTTCAAACTGACTGATGGCAGCGAAGGTCCAGCGCTGCCAATCGTATTTGATGGCCGGGCCGAGAGCAAAACTCCGGCCATGGAAGCCGATGTCAATGCCATCGACCACATCCGAAGTGGTTTGGGTGTAATAATAGCCGGCGGCGCCGATCCGCAGATTCGGCATGACCGCATAATCGACGCAATAATCAAAGTGAAAGGACTGCCCGGATTGATAGGTATCCCGGGCGCCGGTAATAGCCAAGGGCCGATTGTTGCGGGTGGGGAAATCATACATCATCTTGATGTTGATCCCCAAGCCCCAGGAGGGCATATAGGCAAAGGCCAAGATCGGCTGGAAGGTGAAATAGTTTCGGGACGGGCTGGCCGGCTTGAGCCGATCATAGGTGCCCGGGAATTGGATCTCGAAGGCGGCCGTGACATGAAAGTCCCCAAAATGCCACCCCAAGATGATGGGATCAAAGGCGGTGTTGGCCAACCCGAAGCGCTGGTCATCGGCGACGGTGATCCCCTGATACGTGGATTTCAGATCGGTGTAGACCAGCGGCAGCACCAGATGGGTCCCCCAGTTCGCCCCAAAGATCTCAAACTTGCTGGAATAAATGAAACGAAAGACCTGGGCAAAGAGAAAGGCCTTGGGATTGGGCGGCCCCCCCGGAAAGCGGTCGGCCGTATAGAAAAGCCAGTAATTCTGATAATACATCCCCGGCGGCGGGAAAGCCCCGCAGGCAAAATTTTCAATACCATCGGGGTAGGAAGTCAGTCCCAACTCTGTTGCCGCGCCGGCCACCGGCATGAGCAACACGAGCACCACTACACCCAGAACGAGCCTTTTTCCCATAGCGAGCAAGCCTCCCCAAAAAACCTGACCTGCCGCTGGCGGCAGGGCCACGGCGATGTGCACATCACACCTTGGCTAGGCCACCATAATCAAGGATAAATTTTCTTGTCAAGGGAAAAATGTCAGGCGGCTGCGGGAGCCGGGCAGCCCGTTGCCGTAGGGCAGCAGCTGACCGGCAGGGACATGGCGGGGGCAAATAATATATTAGTATATTCTAATAAATTAAACTTATCTGGCGAACAGATCCATCACCAGGGCCAGGAGGCCCATCAAACGGTTATCCCGCAGGCGATAAAAAACCTGGTTCCCGGCCCGCCGGGAAAGCAGCAGACCCTTGTCTTTCATGAGATTCAGATGCTGGGAGAGATTTGCCTGAGACAGGCCTAAGTTCGCCATCAATTCCCCCACCGACCGCTCGGATTGACTCAAAAGGTGCAAAATCTGCAGGCGGGTGGGATGCCCCATGGCCTTGAGACCCTGGGCGGCCTTTTCCAGGAGAAAAAGATTCCTGTTTCTGTCAACATC